>JAICPP010000134.1 GCA_025929805.1 Gemmatimonadales bacterium
CACGTGTCACACCAGCCAGATCTGATGGATCACGGGACGTAAGACGATGGTACTCTCGCCTCGACACAACGACGCTGCCCGTGGTCGCGTGGCGTAGCCGCGTGGGCCATTGAGGAGTTCGAGCGTCTGGAGGACCTCTCCGGGGCGGACTTCGATCGGGAGTACATGACGGCCATGATCCAGCACCACCAGGAGGACGTCGCTGCCTTTCAAAGCCAGGGACAGTCGGCTCGATCGGCTGAAGCGCGGCAGATCGCCACCAGTGGATTGCCGGTGCTGCAGCAGCATCTCAACATGGCCGTACAGGTAGGGAGGCAGATCGGGATCAACACCGGGGTCGCCGTAAATCCGAGCACTCCTACTCCGGCACCCACGCCGGCACCGGCCCCCAACACCGGGACGCCTCCAGTCGCCACGCCACAGCCGGTTCCCGGGGCCCAGAGCGACGTGAGCGCCGATTTGCCGTTTATACGGCAGGCGGGCAGCTCTAACCTGGTGGAGATTCGTCTGGGCCAGGCGGCGCAGAGTAAGGGTAGCAACGCAGCGGTGAAGCAGTTTGCTCAGCGGATGGTCACCGACCACACCAACCTGCAGAACCAGTTGACCGCTGCGGCGGCCACCGGTGGTCAGTCGTATACGCCGAGCATCGACCCGAGCGATCAGTGGCAGGTGACCCGTATCGAAAGGCTGTCCGGTGCGGATTTCGATCGCGCGTACATGAGCTACATGATTCGAGCCCACCAGAACGCGGTGAGTCAGTTCCAGATTCAGAGTCAGTCCGCTCGCTCGAATCAGATCCGTACGCTGGCAACCAATGGCTTACCGATGCTGCAACAGCACTTGAGCCTGGCGGTCCAGGTGGGCAACCAGGTGGGCGCCGATACAACCACCACCGTGGCCGGCCCCAATCAACCGGGTGGTGGCGGGAACCGAGGGGATGTACCCGCGCCCGCTGAGTTCGTGCGCGAGGTGCATGCCGATAACATGATGATGATCCAGCTCGGCGAACGGGCGCAGGAGCGGGCCAGGAACCGTGAGGTCCGTGAGTTCGCCGAGCGCGAGGCCCGGGACCACGAGCGGTTGCAGAATCAGTGGACCAGCATGGCCTCCCGGCATGGGCTGCCCTCCCGACCCGGCATGGGCCCACGGCACCGGGAAAAGGTCGAGCTGCTCGAAGACGCGAGAGGTAACAACGTCGATCGGGTCTACATGACTCTGATGATCCAGCAGCACTCGGACGAGGTGAGCTACTGGAGGAAAGAAGGCAGGGCCAGCCGGTCCGCGCAGGTACGCGAGCTGGTGAACCGCGGTTTGCCCACGCTGGAGCGGCACTTTGAGCAGGCCAAGGAGATCGGCCGGCGGATCGGAGTCAATCCTGAAGCTGCGCTCCGGAACCGGACCGATGTCAGCCGGGCAAAGAAGAAGGACAAGAACCGGGATTAACTCTACTGCATCACTTTACGGGGCGCCGATCAGGGCGCCCCTCTTTTTTCGAACTACCCAGCAGCGGTTCAAACTATTCGGAGTTGCGTTTTCTATGATCAAGGCTTGTTGACAATGTTGGGAATGTTCGTCTAAGTGGATAACCTGCACCCTCTTGCGCGATCGAAACTGATTTCCTATGTTGTCCTCGCCAACTCGAAAAATTGATCGTTTTTCGGTTGGAAAGACGAGACCAATCGCGTGTCTCGTCCACGTCGCAGTAGCGCGGCGACGTGCCGAAGCAAGAAGCTGATCCGCGATTCAGCCGACTTGCAGCGCTCGTGCTGGTGAACCAGATGGAATGCACGCCATCTGGGGATAAAAGCCGGAGCTCTCGAGGCCATACCGCAAACGCTACAGTTTAGGCGGCGGCCAACAGAAGAAGAACGGGGAAGCAAATTCTCCGACTCCGGGTAACCAGCACGCGGGCGGCCCGTATTCCTTTCGGGGAATGCGGGCCGCCTTTGTTTTATGGGGGGTACGGGATGCGATGAGGGGTCGAAGGCGCTCGGTGAGGCAAATCACCGAAGCAGAACCTCACACCCGAAACATTGCCCTTTGGGATTTAAACGGAGTTTGCCATGAGCCAAGTCAAAGACCCCGTCTGCGGCATGCTGATCGACCGCAAAACTGCCGCCGACAGCACAAGTTTCGAATCACAAGAGGTTTACTTCTGCTCCGACCAGTGCCGGCGGGACTTCGAGGCCGATCCGGGACGGTATTACGACCGGCTGGAGCGTGATGAGCCGCCCTATACCGTAACCGAAGGCTTGGCCGTGCCGAAATTCGGCTCGGCTGGAAGTGGAGGGCTGGAGTACGAGGGCGCGCCTAAGCGGCACGGGCGCCGTTGAAGACACTCAGCTAATTGAAAAGCCGTCCCGGTTGGCCCGGAGACGGCTTTTTTCTGCTATAGCGGATCCCTAACCTGCGAGACGACGGGGCCGGTGAGAAGCGCCCTGGGGTGGTCCGTAGCCCTGAAACTCGAAGTGAGCATCGGACAGTGGGCGGCCCTGCAGTACCCATCTCGGCGAGCCGCGTCGCTGCTGCTGCAACACCATCTCCGCCAGCCAGGCTGCGTTGTGCCAAACACCCGGGGTGATCTTCGGGTACCACTCTTCGTAGCTCGGCCTGATTCTGGCCACTCGGGAATTCACGTAATCCTTTCGTCTCTACCTCACGCTAACAGGAAAGCGGTGGTGAGACTAAGAGCTGGATCACTGAACCGAGCTTCAGGCTTAGGCCAATCCCTCCGATCAACTCAGCAGGTCAAGCTCATCCAAATAGGCGGCTACCGCCACCAGAGCAGGTAGGCTGGGTTCTGCCCTGAATCGGTATGCCGCATCTCGCAGTCCAGGCACAACGGGTCCACCAGTCTGCTTGCGATAGCGACGATAGGCGTGGCCCATTTCGCGAAAGACCCGCTTGAGCGATTGGGTCTCTCGCAGCTCGGCGTCATTCTTCGACTCGAAGAGGGTGGTATCCGATCGCCGGGGGCGCCGGGTAGATGAGCGTTTGGTACTTGGTTCGCCTTCGAGGGTGAGCCGGGCATTGATCACGCGCTCGGCCACACGATCTGTCAGGGACTGAGAGAGCTCAGCAGGCTCCGACACCGGTCGGGGCGGAAGGTTTTTCATGGGATCCTGTCCGGGTAAGAGAGGCACCTCCAGGCCTGAATGGAACAGAGGGGCAGCTAAACCTAACCGGGGGTTGGGCATTTGGCGAATCACTCTGGCCATCAGTCACCGGCTGATTAGGGTCGCGTCGGTACCTTGAAGAGGGAGCCCGCGTAATCGAGGCGGAACCGCCACTGTAAGCCTTGACTATGTCCCATCTTACGCGGAAAGCCCTATGTTCCTACTCAGCCTGGCCCTTCTGACCACTAATCTGGACAGTGCTGTCGTGCGCGACATCCAAGTCGCTGAGGGCGAGACGCTTCGCACCACCAGCCTGGGGTCGGGCCGTCCCATCGTGCTTATCCCGGGAATCTTCGGGGGCGCCTACGGCTACCGGAAGATCATCACGCCGCTGGTTGCCCAGGGATATCGCACCATCGTGGTGGAGCCGCTTGGTTACGGCTCATCCTCCCATCCCAAGAACGCGGACTATTCGTTCGGTGCTCAAACAGTCCGGGTTGCACGCACCCTGGACCAGATGGGCGTCCGAGAAGCATTGGTGATTGCCCAGTCCTCCGGCGCCGCAATCGCTTTCCGTTTGGCCATCCAGCGGCCCGATCTGGTGCGGGGACTCCTCTCCATTGATGGCGGTCCCGCGGAGAGCGCCGCGACACCGGGACTGAAAAAGGCATTCAAGTTCGGAGGAGGCCTGGTCAAGTTCGCTATGGATCAATCAAAGCTCCGTCACGATGTGCGCCGCGAAATTGTGAAGAATTCCGGCGATACCACCTGGGTGACGGACGCGGTGATCCGGGCGTACACCGCGGGCCAAACGTCGGACATGGGCGGCTCGATCGACGCGTTCCATCGAATGTCGAAGTCCAAGGAGAAGAGCTCGCTGGTGGAGCGGCTCCATCAGTGCACCGCACCGGTGCTGCTGCTGGTGGGTACGGTCCCGCATCCTACCGAGGTAACCGGCGACCAGCGGGAGCTGCTGAAGAAGAAGCTGCCCCGTTTCGCCAGCCAGGGCGTGCGCGGCGCGGGTCAGTACATCCAGGAGGAGCAGCCGGCCGCGATCGTGACAGCAGTGGCGAGGCTGGATCGGGTGGCGAAGTAGCTTATTCAGGGGTCCGCCTATGTCAGCCGAGGGGTGATCGGCCTGCGCACCGGCCATAGCGGAGGCGCGCTTCACTACCTATAGTTAAATCAAACTTTCGGCCGAACCACCTCGAAAATTTGCTCCGTAGGGCGGCATGGACGACGTCGCGACACCGCACGGGCCAATCTGGCACGGCGCCACCGTGCTAGTAGTTGACAATGAGCCGGTCACACGCAAACTGGTACGTCGCACCCTCGAGGCCGAAGGCTTTCACGTCGAGGAGGCCAACGACGGCGAGTCCGCGCTGGCCCTGATCCAGGCGCGCGAGGAACCATTCGATCTGGTACTCACCGATCTTTCCATGCCCGGGATCGATGGGCGGCAGGTGTCGGAGACCCTGGCACGCTACCGACCCAACGTCGCGGTTCTCTGCATGTCGGGCGATCCGGACTCGGTGCCGCGGATTGGCCCCTCAGACACACCCGTCCGGGTCATGTTGAAGCCGTTCACCGCCGAAGACCTGTATCACGCGGTTCGGGATGCGATCAGTCGCTCTGCCGATCTGACCGCGATCGCTGAGGATGAAATCATTCGGGCGCATGCCAGATTGAGCAAGTTCGCGAAGTCATTGGAGGAGAGTCGGACTATGCGGGTGCATACACTGGACCTGGTGGTGGCTGCACGGGAGCTACGCCGGGGTGCGGCTTCGGGATAGAGGGCGAGGCTCGCTAGCCTGCCGGTTAGGTTCCGCCACTGACAAAAAGAGGGGGAGAGCGGACAAGCAGCTCTCCCCTTTCGTTCATCCCAACGGATCGGGCTTACCTGTTAGAGACGGTCTTTTCCAGGGTCGAGAATGCAACCTCGTAGCCACGCACTTCTGGGGTCCCTTCAACTACTCTCGCCAGGCTCTTGAGCACCTGGGGGTAGGTCTCGCGATTGTAGAGGTCCGCGTTTTCCCTGCGTTCCCACAAGCTGATGGCAATCACCTGCTTGTTGTCCGGGCTGACGAACGTGATCTCCTCGTTGAAGCCGTTCTGCTTCTGAAGCAGGGGCAGAATCTCCCGCTCGAACATCTGGGTTAACTCTTCCCGCTGGTTCGGCTTCAGATTCATCGAAACGTGTCGTGCGTACATGAGAACTCCTTTGGGCGTATGTGGTTCAATAGTGGTAGCCACTATGTAAGTATTTGTCATAACAGAAGATAAGTTACTGTACTATATTTGTCAAGTACCGAGTAGCCTTCCCAACACGCTCACTTGCACTTAACTAGAGATTGTTAATTGCTCCTCATTCTCGCCCAGGTGTCGGATCAGGCCAGGCGCCATTCGGCCAGAGAAGCATAGGCCAGTCTCCGACCCTGGTCGGGATTGATCGTCAGCTCCAGAGCGGTCACCGTCGCGAGCTCTACGTTGAAATCCTCCACCTCGCTGGTGGAGCCCTCCGGGCTGAAGGTGTATTGCTGGCGCACTATGTCACGGAACGAGCGTCCACCATCCGGCGACCAGCGCAAGGCGAACTCCTGGGTCCTAGTGGCCTCAGGCTCATCGAAGCGGAGCCGGATCCGCCGGAGTAGTTGCGGGTGATGAAAGAGCAGGCGGATGCTCTGCACTCCAGGCTCCGCCGCCCGCCATCCCGACCTGCTCCTCGGCAGGAGGGCGCCCTCGACCGGGTAGGCCGCGTCTTCGGACGTGAGCTCCACCTGTGCCATGTCTTCCAGGTCCCACCAGGTCCCCTCCGGCTCATCCTTGTATCCCGGTACTTCCGTCAGCCGCTTTTGCATAGTGATGCCTCCTACATGGGACTTTCAGTCGAGAGTGGCGGACCTTCGTCTCCGCCGCGAACCTCGACAAAATGACTCGAGATGGCTTCGTCCACTCGCAGCTCAACCCCTGCTCGGGCGGCTCGGCTGCGATACACGCTCTGTTCATTGGCCGAAAGACCGTCCCACCAGGGCCGGCTCACGACGATAATAGACACACCCCTCAGCTTCTCCGCCTCCACCTGGCTGAGTGCCTGGGTCAGGGTGTCACGACGAACAATCATAAGAAATGCAATCCCGATCCGCGGATGGGACCTCAGCTCAGGAGGTCAAGCTCATCCAGATAAGCCGCTACTGCCACCAGAGTCGTGAGGCTGGGCTCCGCCCGAAAATTGTAGGCCGCATCGCGGAGTGCCGGCATCACCGGTGTGCCGGTCTGCTTCCGGTACCGACGGTAGGAAACCCCGAGATCCCGAAAGACCTCGCGCAGCGACTGTTCGGCAAGTTCCTCTTCGGAGCTTTTGGGGCTGCCGGCCGACACGTTCGCCTGAGGGACTCGGCCGCGCCGGGACTTGGGCCGCGTGGCGTTGGCGCGTCGATCCAGAGACAGCGCCGCATCGGTGACCCGGACGTGCACCCGATCAATTAAGGTTTCCGGTAATTCATCGGCCGATCTGGTCGGTCCAAGGGCTGCCAGTTTGTCTTTCATGCTAGAATCCTTTCGATTGTAGGCTCGACGACGCCGAGCTGCTCCGCCGGTACGGTCGATTTGTTTCCGCGCAATTTCCACTTCTCCCGAATTAGAGCGTCGGTGCCGCGAGATTGCCGCAGGCGACGGTCACTGCATCGTTCGCGGCGGACGCCTGTACGACGACGAAGTAACTGCCCTCCGTGGGGGTCTCAAGCGGCACGTTAGCCGACGCACTCGCCCGACCATCGCCACCGACCTTGGCGGCGGGGTATTGGGCGGCCGAGCCGACCACTCCAGCATCGGAGCCACACTGCCCACGGTGAAGCTGCCAGGGATGCTGGCCCCCCGGAGTAGCGTTGGCGAGGTCCAGGGAGACGGTGGTGTTGCCACTCTTCGAGCCCGGTATCATCGATGCCGAGCCGTTCATCTGGACCACGCCAGCCAGCTCGGCCGGGGTGGCCAGATTGGCGTGCCAGCGTGAGTTCAAGTTCTTGTCTTGGGTGCTCACTTCGACTGCCTGGTCGTTACGAAATGGATTACAGGAGGTAACGGCAAAAGCAGAGACTGCCAGGACGAACAATCGCTGATGGTACATGGGGCCCTCCGGGGCGGTACCGCAAGAAGCCTGGTTCGGTAGGAGCGAGCAGCCCTGATGAGCCTGCGCTATTAACCAAGCGGATAATGGAATCATACCCTCTATTGGACAGAAGGTCAATAGCGCAGAAGGTCAATAGCAAGGAGAGAGCGGCTTAGTCCGCTCTCCCCTTCATACCAACCCAATCGTGAGGCTTTAGTTGATGGTAGCGGCGATCTTGTGCCAGGTCGAGTTCCCGACCTCGTAGGATTGCACGGCTGGGGTGCCTTCTACTACTCTCGCCAGGCCTTTGAGCACCTGGGGATAGGTCTCGCGGCTATAGACGTCCGCATTTTCCTTACGATCCCACAGGCTGATGGCAAGTACTTCCTTACCATCGGTGCCGACGAACGTGATCTCATCCTTGAAGCCGTTCTGCTTCCGAAGAAGGGGCAGAATGTCCTTCTCAAACGTCTGGGTGAACTCACGAGCGCTATTGGGTTTCAGTGTCATCGATACGTTTCGTGCGTACATAGGATCTCCTTAAGTGAGCATGAGTGGTTGAGTAGCCTGAACCAAACGGCTTGGCTTACCTGGTGGCGGCGGTCTTGTGGAAGGTCGAGATGGCAACCTCGTACCCACGCACTTCCGGCGTGCCGTCAACCAGTCTCGCCAGGTTCTGGAGAATCTGGGGATAGGTCTCGCGGCTATAGACATCCGCGCTTTCCTTGGTTTCCCACAAGCTGATTGCGATTACCTGCCGGTTGTCCGGGCTGATAAACGTGATCTCGTCAGTAAAGCCGTTCTGCTTCTGCAACAGGGGTAGGATCTCCCGATCGAACATCTGGGTTAACTCTTCCCGCCGCTGGCCGGACTTCAGGTTCAAAGAGACGTGTCGTGCGTACATGAGAACTCCTTTGGATAGATGAATTCAATCCTGGTAGGTGCGTATATCTGATTGACAGCCCACAACATACGCGACTGTACCTTAATTGTCAAGTAAGAAGTCCTACTTGCCATAACTGGGTATGTCACTTAACTTGCAGTTGTTAATTAGAGTTATGTCACTGGGGAGGAAAAGCGTGGACATCTCGTTGGTCATCAGGCAGCGGCTGGAGGAATTCGGGCTGGAGCAGCGGGACCTGGCTGAAGCGGCCCAGGTGACCGAGTCCTACATCTCCCAGCTCCTTACTCGGCGCAAGGCGCCTCCTGCACCGGAGCGCACAGACATCTATGACAAGATGGACAAGTTCTTAAAGCTTCCCATAGGGGAGCTGGCGCGACTAGCGGATGGCCAGCGCAAGCAGGAATTGAAGAGGGAGTTGTCAGAACCGCCCACCGCCTTGTTCCGTGAAGCCCGCGAAGTGGTCCTTCGTAAATGCGCTCCCGATAAAGAAGCGCTTGTACGCGCGATCTTCGAGAAGGAGCCTTTTGGTGAGCTCGAACGTCTGGTTACCCACACGCTGCTCGATGTCGTGAAGGGGGTGGCCACCCAGGAATTGGAGAACGACTATTGGCTCCGCATGGTGGCGGAGCTCAGCAACCGAAGCTATGAAGAGACCCGCGTGATCGTCCTGGACTTCCTCGACACGGACATCTTTCACCTGTCGCGGGAACACTGCGTCTCGTTCTTGGAACCCCTGATTCAATCCTGGGACATCGACCTGACGACGTTTGCCATTGACATCGTGCTAAACCCCAGGGTGGTCTCCGGGCATGTGAAGCGATTCGCGTTCATGGAGAGGAAATCGGCGGAGGCATTCACCGAAGAACCAGGGCTCAGAGAATTCCTGGACGATTCTGCCCTCAGCGGCACAGCCACCGAGGAGGAAATCACGTTCCTCAAGCGGCTGAGGTTCAAGGG
>JAICPP010000017.1 GCA_025929805.1 Gemmatimonadales bacterium
GGAAGACGTGCTGCTGAGCCTGGGTCACATTGCCTCGGTGGATGCCTTCCAGACCTGGATCTACACCAGCGGTCAGGGTGGAGACGCCGCCGCCCGGGATGCCGCATGGCTTCGCATCCGCAGCCGGTTCGAGCGGGGGGTCGACTGGTCCGGGCTGGAGCAGGAGCGGGTCGCCCGCTGGTATCGTCAGCTCCACATTTTCATGTACCCGTTCTATTACATCGAGTACGGCATCGCGCAGCTGGGAGCCCTCCAGGTATGGCGCAACAGCCTGGAAGACCCGGTTCGGGCCGTTGCCCGCTACCGTGAGGCGCTCGCGCTGGGTGCGGTCCGCCGGCTACCGGACATCTACCAGACCGCCGGCGCCCGGCTCACCTTCGATGCCGCTACCATCGGGGAGCTGGTCCAGCTGGTGGAAAGTCAGCTCCAGCGGGCCCGTGCCGAGCTGGCCCGGAGTTGATTCCCGGGGGGTGGCGGGCAAGATTGCACCCCCACGCGATGGTTCCTGCTGATCGGAGAGACTGGATGGCCAAGGAAGAAGGAATCGAGATGGAAGGGGTGGTCACCGAGGTGCTGCCCGACCGGAACTATCGCGTCATGCTGGAGAATGGCCACGAGATCCTGGCGTATGCCGCCGGAAAGATGAGCAAGTTCAAGATTCGGGTGTTGGAGGGAGATCGGGTGAGCGTCGTGCTGTCGCCCTACGATCTTACGCGGGGACGGGTGATCTATAGACACAAGTGACGCGACCAACAAAAAGCCGCTCGGGAGAGCGGCTTTTTGTTTCCCGCACCGGAGGTGCGGCTTACTTCACTTTGGTCACGTTCTCGGCGGCGGGGCCCTTCGCACCCTGCACGATGTCGAACTCAACCCGGTCGCCCTCGGAAAGGCTGCGGAAGCCTTCCGCCTTGATGGCGGTGTGATGGACAAAACAGTCCTTGTCCCCATTCTCCGGGGTGATGAAACCAAAACCTTTTGCGTCGTTGAACCACTTCACCGTGCCGATGGTGCGAGCCATTGCGCCTACTCCATGTTTGTTTGCCTGCGTCGGCGCCGGACAATCCGGAGCGCCGAGTTTTTATGAGCGCAGGCCTGTCCTGCGTCATAAAAAATGAAAGACCCGAGGCGATGTCCCGGGTCTTGAATGCCATACAGAATTCAACCGGTCAGACCAGCAACTGGGTACTAATCGCGCGGACAAATCTGTATAGCGAGGCCGTTTAGTCAAGGGGGGACCCGCGCAGCCAGCGCGCCGCCGCTCGGGCCCAATCCGCCACCGGTTCCCGGGGAGAGGAGCTGGCGGCCTGATTGACCGCCTGAAGAAATTCGGCAGCGGAGGGGTACCGCTGGCTTACCTCCGCGCTGAGTGCACGGTCCAGCACCTGCTCGAGTGCTTCGCTCACATCCTCCCGCCGCCCTCGAGGGGTGGGGAACTGGTTGGTCGTTTGCCGGGCCAGCACCTGTTCTACGGTAGCGCCGGGGAAGGGAGGCACGCCGAGGAGGGCGTAATAGGCCACTGCGGCCAGGCTGTAGAGGTCGGAGCGCTGGTCCACCCGTTCCCCCAGCAGCTGCTCCGGGCTGGCGAACTGAGGTGTGCCGCTCTGACTGGTCGCACCGCCATATTTGCCTCGCAGAGCCAGGGCCAGACCGAAGTCGGTGATCTGAACGTTCCCGCTGGGATCGATCAGCATATTCTCCGGTTTGATGTCGCGGTGGACCAGGCCAGAGCCGTGTGCGTGAGCCAGGGCGGACAGGGCCTCTCGCAGCAATCGCAGTACCCGGTCCATGGAAAGTGGCCCGTCGCGCTCCACCAGCTGGGCGAGGCTGGGGCCATCGATCAGCTCCATGGTGTACCAGATGAGTCCGGATCTGCCGCCGATATCGTAAATGTTTACGATGTTCGGGTGATTCAGCCCCGCTGCCAGCTGGGCCTCGCGGCGGAACCGCTCAACCACTTCGGGATCCCGGGTCAGAAGCGGCTGTAATACCTTGAGCGCCACCTCTCGCTCCAAATGGAGATCCCGCACGCGATAGACCCGTCCGAAGCCTCCCGTGCCCATCAGACTCAGCAGTTCGTAATCATCCCCCAGCGCCCGGCGCAGGCGTTTTTCCCAACGGGCGTTGTCTTCCGCATCGGCCACCGACCCGGGAGTGACCACGAAGGCCGGAGTCTCGAAGCTGCCCGCATCTGAGGCGAAGTCCTCCAGCATCTCCGCCGCAGTGAGATACCGGTCGTCCTGTGCCGGCTGCAACGCTCTCAGAATGATCCGCTCGAGCGCTCGCGGACAGGCGGGACGCAGCTCGGTGGGTCGCCGAACATTCCTGGAATCCAGGGGAGGCTCTTGTCCGGTGATCGCCACGTAGAGCAGGGCTCCCGCGGTGTATACGTCGCTGGTCGCGTCGCCCGGTGTGCCTTGGCGCACCTCCGGCGCCATGTAGTTCAGGGCCGTCGGGACGGTTCCGGGTGGGATGGCTGGGAGGGTATGACTGCAGTAGCGAAGGTCGGTTATCGCTGCCCTTCCCTCCGTGCTGAGCAGAACCGACGGTGGTACTATCCGGCGCACGATGATGCCGTGGCCATGGGCATGTTCCAAGGCCCCCAGAATGTCTCGGGCCATCGTATGCACCATGGGAATCGGACGGGGACCCCGGTGCAGCGCCTGTTGGAGTCCTTCCCCGTCGATCCAGTTGCCCACCCGAAAGGCCAGGTCGCCGATAATACCGGCATCGTAGACATGACGGACCGCGGGATGATCCAGCCGTCCGAGCGCTTCGGCTTCCCTAAGAAACCAGGCCCGAATAGAGGGATCCGAGTAGAAGTTGACTCGCAGGCTCACCCTGCGCTTGAGGACCGGGTCGTAGGCTTCGTACAGCACCTGGTCTGCGGAGACGGCGACGGTGCGTTCCAGGCGGTAGCGGGCACCCAACGCCTCCTGGGTACGCTGGAAATAGCGGAGCGGCTCGGTCGAGGTCAGCGCAGCAGCCCGCGGCGCCGCTCGACCCGGACCTCGCGGCCGCACACCGACGCGCAGCACCAGCGCCGGCTCTGATTGGGAGAGTTGTCGGTGAAGAAGAGGGAGCAGTCCAGCCCGGCACAGCGCCGGACAAACAGCAGTGGGTCGGCCAGAGTGGCTGCAGCAGACTGGGCAATCGCCTGGAGGACATTCGGCCGCCGGGCTGGAGCAAAGCGTAGCCGCCACTCGCCGCTGGTACGAGTCAGTTGGTGACACCCGCCTTCGCGGGCAAGATGGTAGTTAATGGCCGTGATCGACCCGGCAGGAGGCTGCAGCCCTGCATCCAGCGCCTCGGCCAAACCCGTCAGCCGCTCGCGCAGCTCGAGCGCCTCAGTCAGACAAGGCCGTTCGCCGTCCAGATTGAGACTCTGAGCCTCTGCCCACCTGACGATCGCCAATTCATCGGTAAGAAGGTCCGGCGGGGATGGCGTACGGCCCCTGGCTGTGTTCACGAAGTCCAGCCAGATGGCGTCGCCGAGTAGGGTAAACTCCGATTGCGAGATGATGGCTAGGCCTCCGCGACCTCGACAGTGTCTCTGCCCCCACGCTTTGCCCGATAGAGCGCGTTGTCCGCGGCGGCCAGCACGCTGCTGACCGTAGTCCCGTGCTGCGGCGATTCGGCAATTCCCATGCTCAGGGTACAGGCCCCGAACTCTGGGCTGCTCTTCTCCAGCTCTCGAAGGCTGGCCTGGACCCGGGCCACAAACACTCTGGCCTCCGCTGGCTTCGTCATGGGGAGGATCACGAGAAACTCGTCTCCGCCAAGCCGTCCAACCACATCCAGGGCCCTGCATTGCTTTCTGAGGACTTGACCTACCAGGACCAGAAGGCGGTCCCCTGCTGCATGCCCCATGGTGTCGTTCACCACCTTGAATCGGTCGAGATCGAGCAACAGTACGCTGGTGTGGAGCTGGTGCCGCAGGCTGCGGGAGATTTCCGCCGCCAATCGCTCCTCCAATGCCCGCCGGTTGCACAAACCGGTCAGCTCGTCAGTGGTGGCGGCACTGTGTAGCTGCTCTACCAGCTCCGAGTTCTTGAGGGCAATGGCGGCTGCAAAGGAAAGCGTACCTGCCAGCTCCGATTCAGCTCGGCCGTAGAGCTTGTCGCTAATCCGCGAGCCCAGCACCAGCACCGCCATGCGTTCCGCCCCGGCGTCGAGCGGCACGACCAGTTCGGCGCCCGGCCCTACCAGCTCTGCCAGCGACACGTCATCACCACTCATGGGGGTAGCCCCGGGAGGCAGTGCCGAATCGAGTGCGGAACGCTCGATGGCACCCGGTCGCAGACGGTCGTTCAGCGATCGGAATACACTCGGGACATAGCTATCGCCTTCCAGACGGTAGAGGCACGCCCACCAGGCAAAGAAGACCTCCGCCATGAAGTCGAGAATGAGCTGCTCCGTCTCCTCGGTGGAGTGCACCGACGAGAGGAGCCGCGCAACTTGCCGCAGAGCCCGCAGCTGGAAAACTGCATCATCCAGCGCCGCTTGTCGCTCGACGAGAATGCTTCGAAGCTCGAGCACCACGCTGAGTCCGAGGGCCAGTGGGATGGCCACTGCCCGCATCTCTTCGGCCACCAGTGGGTCTGCATGGATCACGACCTCGGTTTGGCCGCTGGCGAGCCGGGCCACCTCGACTGCATCCTCGTACCCGCCGGCCGGACCCACGCGGGAGACCGAGTTGGTGGGAGAAGCCACGCTGAACCAGATCCGCTCGCTTTGAAACCGACGAACCAGGGCGACCCGGCAGCGCTCAAACAGCTCCCCTTCGGTTCGGGAGAGCCGGCAGGCGGCGGCAAAGGCACTGGGTAAGGTGGTAACTGATGGGGAAGGGGTTAAACCCATGGCCCTATAATACTAGCCCACTGGGGTTGGGGGGAGCTTGGGGCGGTTGCGTCGATGCAGTCGCGTCGCTAGATTGCGCCCAATAAGAAGTTGTGCGACATAGCCCTTTGGGGCCCCAGGGTTTGGCCTTGCAGCCTGGGTGATGAAAACTGCAAAGGCTGCCGGTCCCGGCGAGCACCTGCTCAGCCGGGATTTGTGTTTTTGCGCTCGACCACCCGGGCCGATTCTGGTGCCTGAATCGTCCCTCCCAGCGACTCGGTTATGTAGCGGCTCAGCAAGTCCACCGCCCGGGGGGCTGAGTCGCGGCGTCGGCAGGCCTGCGCCGCCTCGGGAACAGAATACCCGTCACCTCCCTCGCAAGCGGTGTACGTGTTGAATGCCACCGTGATCGTGTCCTCGGAAGCGAGCGCAGAACCATCGGTCCGCCGGACCTCTCCCACCCGCCGCCCTGACGGACTGCTGGGGCTGAACGCAAAGGAAATTCCCGAGACCTGAAGGAAGCCTCCGGTGCCAACCACCTGGGTCGAAACACTGTGCTCCAGCAGCCGCCTCAACCCGGCTCCGCTCAGGGGAAAGGTCACCATCCGGGTCTGGTCGGCTAACGGGAAGATCTCCTCCAGCTGGTGATTGGTGATCGGGCCCGGCGCAATCGGGTGGTCCAGCCGGAGAGCTCCCGCGTTGAGCAGGGCTACATCAGCGCCGGTCATTGCCCGTACCGCATCGGTGACCACGTTGCCCAGCACCGACTCTCGGAGCCGCGATGCCACGTTAGAGGGCTCCAGGATCACTCGAGTGGCTCCCACCTGGCGCGGAGGTCCCAGCCGGCGCTGTAAGCTGTCGTTCCAGTTGGCGATCGCGCGGGCCACGCCCGTGTCGGACGGCAGCTTGGCATCGATTCGGACCAGTCCCACCGCCTGTCGCCATTCCTCCTTTCCGCCCCAGAGTGTCACGAACTGGACGGTGCGGGCGTTCGCATCTGCCTTGACTACATGGCGGCCCGATACCACAGAGTCCTGAGCCGTGTGCTCGTGACCGCCAAGTACAAGATCAAGCCTGGGTTCCCGCGCCAGGAGATTGCGGTCTGCCTCCATGGTTTGGTGGGTCAGGCCCACGATGAGGTCGGCGCCTTCGGAGCTGAGCGTCTCGATGGTGCGGTGCGCGGCACTGTCCGGATTGCTGCATTTGACGTCCCGAGGATAGGGACCTTGGAGGGTCAGTCCAAACAATCCTACCTTATGACCGGAAACCCGAATCGTGTCCCAGGGAACGACCTGTGGGAACGGGGTACCATCGGCCCGGGTGCAATTGCTGGAAATCCACTTGAACTTCGACTCGGCAATTCGAGTGGCCAGCGTGTCGGCCTCCATATCGAACTCATGGTTGCCGAAGGTGGCATAATCCAGCTGGGCGCGATTCAGGACATCGACCATCTGGCGCCCCCGATAGTATTTGCTGGCCAGACCGGGGCTCAGGAAGTCGCCCGCCAACACGAACAGCACCGGTCCCTGATCGGCGAGCCGCTGCCGGACCGTGGCTACCCGAGCCAATCCGCCCCGGCCATCGTCCAGGGTGTCGGCGACGTATACGTCATTGATCAACAGGAATCGCACCGGATTGAGTGGGATCGGTGGCGGCGCACTGCCTGCGCAGGCCGTGAGGGCGACCGGTAGGGTTAGCCACGCCAGCTTCACAGGTCGACCTCCTTCTGCCGCAAGCTTCTCACCAGGTCGGCACTCATCAGCCGTAGCTCGGCGATCATCTCTCGTTGCGGCCAATCCGAGCGAGCAGCCAGAATCTCCAACATCGATCGATACCACCAGATGGTCTGTTCGGAACCGGCACGGGAGACCGCGCGCAGGTACTCGACTCCCAGGCGGCGAAGCGCCGTCATGGTGGAGCCGCAGGTGTGAATCTCGTCGGCGACGCAGATGTCCAGGGCCCGCGGCTCGGCAGTGGCGAGTTGGCTCAGATACTCCTGCTTCCGGGCCTGCCAGGCACGCTCACCGCCCCGGCGGTCATATTTGGGCTCCAGCGCATCCCTGGCAACGGCGAGGGCCACCGGCCCGAACTTGTCTGCGATCTTTCGCTCGAGCACGTTGCGCTGATCCGGGAGGGCTTCCTCCAGCACGTGATGCAGGATGCCGGCGACGATGGTGATCTGCTCGCAGTCGTACCGGGCCAGGATGATTGCCACGTTGGCTGGGTGAGCCAGGTAGTCCATCCCGGCCCCCGCAGGGGCTACGGCACCGTAGTACTTGGCGGCGAAGGCCAGCGCGTGGTTGATGCGGTCGGAATAGCCGTTCATTCTCAGCAGGGAAGTGGGAAAGCGGGCAAGCGGGGAAGCAATGTCTGGTTGGAAGACAAGGAGTTGATGACGAGGTGATGGAGCACGCCGCGCAGTGACTCCCCGACGCGAACTTCCCCGCTTCCTCGCTTCCCTCCTTCCCCGCTCATGGAATGCCCAGAAGCTTATGCGTCTGCAGGCTGAGTCGCCAGCGTGGATGGGTCAAGCAGTATTGCAACGCCGCCTGGGTGTTGAGTGCGCGGTGCGGGCCATCCATCGGCTGGAGAAAGAAGTGTCGGAAGGCCAGGCCCTCGAACTCGGCGGGCGCCATGCCCGGCTGGGGGAAGACCAGCTTCAGCTCATCTCCGCGGTGCACGACGAGTTCGGCCCCCGCTTTCGGACTGACGCAGAGCCAGTCGATGCCCGGAGGGGGAGATTGGGTTCCATTCGTCTCGACGGCAACCTCGAACCCCTCCCGGTGCAACGCATTCAGGAGCGGAACGTCGAGCTGCAAGAGCGGCTCGCCCCCGGTGCAAACCACAAAGCGTCCTCCTGGACTCTCGGCCGGCCATGCGGCTGCTACCGCGAGTGCCAACGCGTCGGGCGAAGCGAACCGTCCACCACCGGGCCCGTCGGTTCCGACGAAATCCGTGTCGCAGAACGTGCAGGTGGCCTCGAGGCGGTCTTGCTCCCGGCCGGTCCACAGGTTGCAACCGGCAAAGCGGCAGAACACGGCGGGGCGTCCGGTATTGGCTCCTTCGCCCTGGAGGGTGTAAAAGATTTCCTTCACGGCGTAATTCATAACACCCGTGTTCCCGCTCACGCTGTTTCTTCCCGTCGGCCGCTCACAGTATGACTCTGGTACGGTGCCGGATCTTCCATCCCCAACTCCCGAAACCCTTTGAGCCGGAGCTGGCAGGCGTCGCATCGACCGCACGCGGCTCCATCCGGCGCGGGATCGTAACAGCTGAGAGTGGCACTGAAATCCACTCCGAGAGCGAGTCCTGTCCTGATAATCTCTCGTTTGGAAAGCTGAATCAACGGCGTGTGGATGGTGACGCTGAGCCCCGTTTCCACGCCCGACCGGGTAGCCAGATTCGCCAGCCTTTGAAATGCCTGGAAGTACTCCGGCCGGCAATCGGGATAGCCGCTGTAGTCCAGCGCGTTGGCACCGATGAATATGTCCGAAGCACCGATCACCTCGGCGAGCGCCAGGGCAAACGACAGGAAGATGGTATTCCTGGCCGGCACATAGGTGGAAGGGATTCGACGTCCGATCTCCGACAGGTTGGTGTCCTTCGGCACGGCAATGTCATCGGTCAGGGCTGAGCCGCCGATGGCGCGCAGGTCGATGTTTAGGACGACATGGCGCGAGAGGCCGAGCCCTTCCGCTGTCCGGTGGGCCGCCTGCAGCTCCAGCGCGTGCCGCTGACCGTAGCGGAAGCTGAGGCCGTGCACATCAAAGCCCTGCTGCACCGCGACTGCGGCGGTGGTGGCGGAGTCCATCCCCCCGCTCAGCAGAACCACTGCCTTTGGCTTGCTCATCCTGGAAAGCTAGTGCCGTGATCTTGCTTGAGGATATGGCGTAGGGCGTCTTCCAGGCTGGGGTAGTGGAAGTAGTAGCCCGACTGGATCAATCTGGTAGGCACCACCCGAGTGCTCGAAAGCAGCGTGCGGTCCGCCATTTCACCGAACGCCAGTCGCAAGGCCGGGGCCGGCACCCGAAATATGGTTGGTCGGCGGAGCACCCTCCCCAGTGCCTCAGTAAACTCTCGATTGGTGACGGGAGCCGGGGTAGTCACATTGACCGGTCCTTCGAGCGTGGGACTCGCAATGATATGCTGGATGGCTCCGACCGCGTCGTCGATGGAAACCCAACTCACCCACTGAGACCCATCACCCAGACGACCCCCCAGGCCAAGGCGGAATGGCAAGAGCTGCTTTCTCAACGCCCCGCCTTTGTCACTGAGTACCACGCCGAATCTGGCAGGTACGACCCGAATCCCGGCTGCGCGAGCGGCCTCCGCGGCCGCTTCCCAATCCAGGCAGACCGACACCAGAAAGTCCCGAGCAGGGTCCCCCGGCGCGCTCATCTCACTCAGCACGCGATCTCCCTGGTCGCCATAAATTCCGATGGCCGAGGCCGACACCAGCACCCGGGGTGGCCGCTCGAGCCCTGCAAGGGTGGTACTGAGAAGTCGTGTGCCTCGAACCCGGCTCTGTCGAATTCGACCCTTTATAGCTTTCGTCCAGCGGGTTCCGAGATTTTCACCGGCTAGGTGGACCACCGCGTCTGTGCCCTCCAGGTCTGCTGGATCGAGCCGACCCGACGCTGGATCCCAGTCGATGTCCTCTTGCCTCACAGGCCTTCGCACCACGTGGGTCACCCGGTGACCGTCGATTTCCAGGCGGCGGGTTAATGCCTGGCCGATGAGACCGCTGCCGCCGGTTATGACCAGGTGAAGTGGCCGTTCGTCTGGGAGAGAGATCATACCTTGTCGCTTCGGTCTGCCAGAACGCCGTTCATATTGACTCTGATACTAGGATCGTCCGATTGCGCGGCTCAACAATCGGCGTCTCGGCCCATCCCCAGCTGTCGAGTCGGCCGGATATCGGACGGCGACAGTCTCCGCTGCCAAGATGGCCGGCGGGTTCGACTGATCGGGGTCGATTCCCCCGAGGCGGCACAACAGCCATTTGGTGCCAGGTCGCAGGCGGCCCTCCAGAGATTGGTCCCGGCAGGCACCAAGGTACGGTTGGAAGCTGATGTCGCGCAGACCGACCGGTATGGGCGTCAATTAGCCTACGTCTGGGTGGGCACCACGTTCGTGAATGAAGCAATGGTGCGGGATGGCTGGGCGGTACTCTATACTATCCCACCCAACGTCAAGTATGCGCGGCGGTTGGAGCTGGCGCAAAAAGAGGCCCGCGCACGGGGCGCAGGCCTCTGGGCAGAACGCGGATTCGAATGTGCGCCCATCGACTTCAGGAGAAATCGTTGCGTCAGCCCACCTTGAAGTTCTTCATCATCCCGTGGTGGAAGTGGTACTTGCCGTCCTTGGTATCGGGCACAAAACAGATGTAGGCATAATCCCCAGGCGCGAGATCCACAGTGAACGTGCCCCGCCCTCCTTTCTCGAGCACCACCACTCCTCCGACCGGCTGCGCCGGAGGAGGTCCTTTCAGGCTTTCGGCCCACTTGGCGAAGTCTTCCACCTTCTTGCCGGGAGCGAGCCTGATCACAACCAGCTCGTGAGGCTGGGGCCCGGCATTCTCGACCATGATGGTGTGCCGGCCAGGAGCGAGGGGCTGGGACGGCTTGAAGTCGTAATCCACCAGCTTGATCGTTACGTCAGCGGCAGGCAGTTCGGCGGCGGTGGCCGAGGACTCGGCGGTGACCTCGAAGGGTCGGACCATCCCCTTGGTGACATGCAACTTCCCATCGGGACTGGGAATGAGACACAGATAGGCGTACTGGCCCGGCTCCAGGACCGAGGTGGCGTTCGACTGCTGCCCGGGCACAGCTGCGTTGGGTCCCCCAACCCATTTAACCCAGGATGGTGATGGGCCGTGGCTCTTCATGGCCGCGGCGAAATCCTCCACGGTCTTCCCTTCCTCCAGCCTGACCAGCTGGACTTGGTGCAGCTCCTTCCCATGGTTTTCCATGACTATCGTAACGGCTCCCGCGGCGATCTTCTCGGGAGCCTCGAACGCAAAATCGGTGGCCTTGACCGTCACCGATTCGGCAGCCGCCGCAGCAAGTTCGGCCGTCCCCGTTGCCCGGGCGTTCGAACGATCAGTGCTACAACCCGCGAGAACTGTGACCATTGCCAGTGCGGCGCTCAGGTGCGCACCCTGGTACATGATTCCTCCTGAGGGTGGATGAGACAGGAAGCGCCAAGATGGTGACTCGGAGGAGATTTCACCAGAGGTCCAGTACGGCTTGCCACCTCATGTCCGCTGCAGGATAAGCTTCAGCGCTGGGCTCGCCGCACCAGCAGTAGGTCGGTGATGTTGTCCAGGGTGAGAAGACCAACCAGGGCTCCTCCGAATTCTACAACCGGTAGGGCAGGGAGCCGGCTCGCTCGCAGGCGATCAAGCGCTTCCTGGAAACCGAGCGTCGGAGGTACGGTCGGCACGTTGGTGGTCATCACTTCCGCCACTGTTGCCTCGGGCCCGTGCTGGGAAAGCCCGCGGATCAGGTTGTCGCGGGTCAGGATGCCTTCGGTTCGCCCCAGGTTGTCCACCACAGGGAACTCGCGCTGCTCTCCACTCAGCAACAGATCTACGGCCTGGTTGAGGCTGGCGTGAACCGGCACGGTTCGGAAATCCGTGACCATCATCTGCCGCACCTGAAGACCTTCGCCTGCCGCGCGAGTTTCGACAGCCGCAGCTTCGGCGTTGGCTCCGAGGAACACGAAGAACGCTACCAGCACGAGCAGTGGCTCGGACCGGGTCAGCCCGTAAAGCCCACCAACCACGGCGAGAGTCTGACCCAGAGTCGCCGCGATGCGAGTACCGCGAAGCAAACCCATCCGGCTCGCGAGCAGCGCGCGGAGCACGCGCCCGCCGTCCATGGGGAAGGCAGGAATCAGGTTGAACAGCAGCAGGTAAATGTTGACCGTGACGAGGAAGGCAAGAAACGGCTGATGCTCGCTGAGCTCACTCACATCCGCGTTGCTGCCGCTGAGCCGCAAAACCAGAAAGAGAACCACCGCGATAGCCAGGGTCACCGCCGGCCCGGCCAACGCGATCAGCAGCTCCTGCCTGGGCTCATCGGGTATCCGCTCGAGGCGGGCCACGCCGCCGATAGGGAGGAGAATGACGTCGGGCGTGCGCACGCCGAAGCGGCGCGCCATCAAAATATGACCGAACTCGTGCAGGACGACGCAAGCAAAGAGAGCGAGCAGGGCCAGGGCACTGGTCAGGGCCGCCGCCGGCCCGGCCTGGGAATACCCTATGAGTGCCCACCACCCGACCAGGAGCAGGAAGGTCACGTGCACCTTGATATCGGTGCCCGCGATGGTTGCAATTCTGTAGGACCACCTCATGCTGCGCCGCCTCTCGCTCAGCCCTCCCAAACATAATTGGAGGCAGGCGGCCAAGACCGTCCGGCTAGACTATGACGCGCAAACCGAACTCTCGCCTGGAGCGCAGCGCCAGCATGGGCGATTCCTGGGCTGCCGCGGGCGGGCGCACCGGAGCGTGCGCCGGTTCCGCCAGGGGGTGGAGCTCTGCCCATTGAGACATCGCGGTGCGAAAGACCACCTGGGCATCCACCGCCGGGAGATTGAAGGCACGAATGTACAGCATGATCCCCTGGTCGGGCGACACTTCGTTAACGAGCACCTGGGCGGTCTCCAGCGCCATGCGCACGTGAGTCGCCGCAACTGCTTCATCGGACATCGAGGCGGCCAGGCGACAATCGAGGTTGGTCTCCTCGACGTGCTGTACTCGCCGCCGGAGCGCCTCGATGAGCTGGTCGGGCCGGAGAATGGTCCAACCTGACGCCCGCGCCTCGGGCCGGGGAGGATTCTCGATCAGGCCGGCCAGGGAGATGAGGGCTCGGGATCGTACGGTCTCCTCGATGGTGGCGGGCACGCCCACCTCACGGAAGTAGCGCTGCAGTGCTTCGTCTACCGTGAGCCTCGTTTTGAGCCTGCGAACAAACTCGGCCGCCTGGAGCTGGTAGGTCTCCGCGAGCGCTTCAACTGCCTTGGCAAACACCAGTTGGAGACGGAGCCGGGTGGCAGGCGAGAAGCGCCGGGCTGCCATCACACTCGGTGTAGTCATGCGTTTCCCCTCCTAATGCGGACGAGCGGCCTTGCTGCAATACTTGTCGAAGATGGACCCACCGGAAATGCGATCTTTGTGCCGGTGGTGGGAAGGGATCTGCTTCGGAGAGGAGACCAGCGAACTCCAACTAACCCAATGATCTATAAAGCGTTTCCCGACTGACGCCAGGCCACATCCCGCCGCCGGCCGCCCTCGTTGTAGCGTCTCCGCCACTGTGCCTGGGGCGCCTTCGCAGGGCTAAGTGGCCGTGGTGAACCCGCTTTCATCCTCCATTCCATCTCATTACAATTGCGACTTCGCCTCCTTCCAGGAGCTCGGTCATCGCCACAACGGTTGCCCCTCCAAGCTGGACCACCAAAGACGCCGAGAAGCTCTACAACATGAGCGGCTGGGGTCTCGGCTACTTCCGGGTCAACTCCGAAGGTCACGTGACGGTCCATCCCGACGCCAATCGCAAGCGCGGACTGGATCTGTACCATCTCGCCATGGATCTCCATGCCCAGGGCGTAGGACTTCCGTTGCTGCTCCGCTTCTCCGACATCCTTCGCTCCCGGATCCAGGCGCTCGCAACCGAATTCAGCAACGCGATCAAGGAATTCGGCTACGAGGGCCGCTACACCACGGTGTATCCAGTGAAGGTGAACCAGCAGCGACATGTCATTCACGAAATCGTGGAGTTCGGTGCCTCGCATGGAGTAGGCCTGGAGTGCGGCAGCAAGCCCGAGCTGCAGGCCGTGCTCGGGCTCAATGAGAGCACCAACCATCTCATCGTCTGCAATGGCTACAAGGACGAGGAGTTCATGCGGCTGGCTCTCATGGGCCAGAAGCTCGGTCACACGGTCATGATCGTGCTGGAGCAGCTCAGTGAGCTGGAGGTTTTGCTCAGCGTGGCCGACGAGATGAAGGTGCAACCCACCGCCGGGGTCAGGATCAAGCTGGCCACGGAAGGCTCTGGCCGTTGGGCCAAGAGCGGTGGAGAGCGCTCCAAGTTCGGGCTGGACTCGGTCGAGCTCATGAAGCTGCTGGACCGGCTGGACCGGCTGGAGCGGAAGGACATGCTCAAGCTGGTTCACTTCCACCTGGGCAGCCAGATCACCGACATCCGCTACGTAAAGGCCGGGCTGGAGGAGATTGGACGTTATTACGTCGAGCTTCGGAACATGGGCTTCGATCTGACCCATGTCGATGTCGGCGGAGGACTGGGCGTCGACTACGAGGGCTCGCGCTCTACCCGGCCGGCCAGCGTGAACTATTCGATGCGGGAATACGCCAACGATGTGGTCTATACCCTGGGCGCGGTATGCCGCAATGAGGAGCTGCCGATGCCGCATCTGATCTCCGAATCGGGACGGGCCCTCACCGCTCACCACTCGCTGCTGCTGATCAACGTCATCGATGTCGAGTCTCAGGTGGAGCCAATTGCGCCCAAGCTGCGGGAGGAGCCTCACCCACTCCTGGTCGAGATGGCGGAGAACCTCGAGGGGCTCACTCAGGACCGGATCGAGGAAGTGTTCCACGACGTGGTGTTCGCCAAGGAACGAGCCCAGGAATACTTTGCCAGTGGGGTCTTCTCCCTTCGTGACAAGGCCGATGCCGAGCAGTTCTATCTGGTCACCCTGAACGCTCTCTCCAACGCCATCGGCGACGAGAAGGCCTCCTATCCGGAAATCGTGAGCCACGTCGAATCCGCCCTGGTCGACCGCTATTTCTGCAACTTCTCGGTCTTCCAGTCGCTGCCCGACCACTGGGCCATCGATCAGCTATTCCCCATCATGCCGATTCACCGGCTGAACGAACCGCCCAGTCGGCGCGGCACCCTACAGGACGTGACCTGCGATTCCGATGGCGTGATCGACCGGTTTACCGGCGGGCGAAAGGGGAAGCCCTCCCTCGAGCTTCACCCGGTCGAAGAGGGACAGCCCTATATCCTGGGGATCTTTCTCACGGGAGCCTACCAGGAGATACTGGGTGACCTGCACAACCTGTTCGGGGATACCAACGCGGTGCACGTCCGGCTGACCGAGCAAGGCTACGAGGTGACCGACCTGGTACATGGGGATACCGTCACCGAGGTACTCAACTACGTGCAGTTCAGCGCCTCCGATTTGCTGGCCACCTTCCGCCGCAAGGTAGCCAATGCCAGGGACCTGAGCCGTCAGGAGTCGAACAGCTTTATTGCTGATTATGTGGCAGGTCTGGAAGGCTATACCTACCTGGAAGGCGATGTTCCAGTGGACGAGAAAGCGTAAGCGGGGATCAAAAGTCTTAGCTGTATTTCACCACAGAGACACAGAGAGGCCTGCCTCTGTGGTGAATTGGTCTTTTATCGCTTACTGACCCGCTCGCGTTCCACCGCCCGCCGATCACCCCTGCGCTCGAGTGGCACAAAGGGACGCTCGGCTGCCCCGGTGTAAATCTGGCGGGGGCGGGCGATCTTCTGATCCTTGTCCAGCAACATCTCTTCCCACTGCGCCAGCCAGCCCGGCGTTCGGCCGATCGCAAAGAGCACGGTGAAATAGTCGGTGGGATATCCCATGGCCTGGTAAATCAGCCCGGAATAAAAGTCGACGTTGGGATACAACTTGCGTTTGATGAAGTACTCGTCCTCCAGGGCAATCCGCTCCAGCTCCAGGGCAATCTCCAGCTTGGGGTTCAATCCCGTCTGCTCGAAGACGTCGTATGCCACCTTCTTGATGAGTTTGGCGCGAGGGTCGTACGACTTGTACACCCGGTGACCGAACCCCATCAGCCGGCCGGAGCCCGCCTTGACCTTCTCGATGAATGACGGGACGTTTTTCTTGTCGGCGACTTCGTCGAGCATCTGGAGCACGGCCTCGTTGGCGCCGCCGTGGAGCGGCCCGTAGAGGGCGGCTATCCCGGCACTCACAGCGGAGAACGGATCGACGTGTGACGACCCTACGGCCCGTACTGCGCTGGTGGAGCAGTTTTGCTCATGGTCGGCGTGCAGGATGAGCAGGATCTCGAGCGCCCGCTGCAGCACCTTGTTGGGCTGATGCCGGCCGCCGATGCTGAACGTCATGTTCACGAAGTTCCCGATATAGTCGAGATCGTTCCGGGGAAACTCGTAAGGGAGGCCGCGGGAGTGGCGGAAGGCGAACGCGGCGATGGTGGGCAGCTTGGCCAGCAGACGCACCCGTTGGAGGTACCGGTTGGCGGGATCGTGGATGTTCTTGGCGTCCGGATAGAACGTAGAGAGAGCTCCCACGACCCCGAGCAGCATCCCCATGGGATGAGCGTCGTACCGGAAGCCCTCCAGAAACTTGGTGATGTTGGTATGGACGTAGGTGTGGAACTTGATCGTGTCTTGCCACTTGGCGAGCTGTTCCCGATCGGGCAGCTCGCCCTCGCACAGCAGATAGGCTACCTCGAGGAACGAGGCGCGCTCGGCCAGCTGCTCGATGGGGTAACCCCGATAGCGCAAAATGCCGCGGTCGCCATCGATGTAGGTGATTGCGCTGCGACAGGCCGCCGTGTTCATGAACGCCGGGTCGTACGTCATCATCCCGAAATCGTCCTCGGAGACCTTGATCTGCCGCAGATCGGTGGCCCGGATGGTGCTGTCGGTGATCGGCAGCTCGTAACTCTTGCCGGTGCGGTTGTCGGTCACGGTAATGCTGTCCTTCGGCACGAGCATCCTCGAGGTGGCGCGTTGCAGGCTCAGGTTCCGTCCCCAACTATAGAGGGGTTGCCGGAGGGGAGGAACCCCGCGCTGGCGGCCAGGGGGACGGGCGGACAGAGTTAGTTGGTGTTTTCAGCGAAGCCAAGCATTTCTCAGTCGCGGTAACCATCAACAAGGATATGCTACTCATGCGGCTTCTCATCGGCCTGCTGCTGTTTACCTATGCCCCTCCCCTCGCTGCCCAGTCGGCAGTCGACACCACCGGTATCGGACGCCTGCTGGACCAGGCGATGAAGCGGTCTGAGGTCATGCAGAACCTCCGCTATCTCAGCGATGTAATCGGTCCTCGTCTCTCCGGCTCTCCCGCCATGCGGCGCGCGAATGACTGGACGGCATCGCGCTTCAAGGCCTATGGACTCAGGGTGCGATTGGAGCCGTACGAGTTCGGTAGCACCTGGGAGCGAGGCACTGCATCCTTGCAGCTGCTGGCTCCGTTCAATCGCGCCATCACGGCGCATAGCTGGGCCTGGACCGAAGGAACCGGAGGCAAGACTCTGGAAGGCCCCGTAGTCCTGACCGACCTGTCCACTCCCGAAAGCCTTGCAGTCTATCGCGACAAAGTGAAGGGAGCCTGGGTGCTCCCTCGGGCGCCCTATCCTCTGTGGAATCCGGACGGCCCTGAAATGACTGCGAAAGACTCCATCAGGCTGGAGGAACAGCGAAAGTTTCGGGCCAGCCCGTTTGCGGACACCTCCATTGCAGCGGTTACTGCACGACGCCAGTTCCAGGTCGATCTTCCGTACGTGCTCAAGGCGGAAGGTGCACTCGGGACCCTGGTGGATGGCAGCAAAGAGCACGCCCTCATGACGATGAGCGGCTCGCCCAATCGGCACTCGCCGCTGCCCAACTTGGTGATCTCACACGAGGACTACGCGCTACTCGCTCGCCGGGTGGGCGGTCGGATGAAGCCCAGACTGGCGGGGACGGTCGAGAACCGCGTCGGTCGCGAGCCGGTGCGGCAATGGAATACGGTGGCCGAGATCCGGGGAACTCAATGGCCCAGCCAGGCAGTGATCCTCGGTGCCCATCTGGATAGTTGGGATCTGGGTACCGGCGTAACCGATAATGGGACGGGCTCGATGGTAGTGCTCGAAGCGGCGCGCATCGTTGCAGCTGCTGGGCTCAAGCCCAAGCGTTCTATCCGTTTTATCCTGTTCAGCGGGGAAGAGCAGGGGCTGCTCGGATCTCGCGCCTATGCGGCGGCCCACGCCGGTGAGGCGGACAGCATCCAGGCGGTGCTGGTGCTGGACAACGGCACCGGTGCCATCACTGGTCAGGCCCTCCAGGGCAGAGATGATCTCGAAGAGCTCTGGCGCCAGTTGCTCGCACCAGTGAGTTCCTTGAACGCGGATAGTGTTCGGAGCGCCAGCAAGAGCGGCACCGACCATCTCTCATTTTTGCCCTATGGGGTGCCTGGATTCAACTTCGATCAGCTGCCCCGGGGCTACAATCACACCCATCACTCGCAGAGTGACACCTACGATAAGGCGGTTGCCGCCGATCTGAAGCAGGCCGCCGCGGTTATGGCAGTGACAGCGTACCAGCTGGCCAACCTACCCGAGTTGCTGCCACGGGGTCCCAAGAGTCCAGTCGTGCCGGTGCCGAGCAAGCCATCACCGGGCGTGGCGGTTAGGCGATAGAGGCTCACCTCGGCTATTTTTCGTTCAATACCAGCAGGATTGGGGAATGGCCATCGCGGAAGGCAGGACGATCCCGTTCGTAGGGCCCGAAGCGGTCGACGTGGCCGTGCTCGAGACGTTCGAATATATCGGCCCGGACCAGGAAATCGTCACTGAGACCAATGAATTCAGCGCGGTGTGTCCGTATAGCGGCTTGCCCGACTACGCGACACTCACGATTCGCTATACCCCATCTGATCGCTGCGTGGAGCTCAAGAGCCTCAAGTACTACGTCACGAGCTTCCGTAACGTGGGAATTTTCCAGGAGCACGCAACGGCGCGCATCGCGACCGATCTGTTCAAGGTGCTGGAACCCAAAGCGCTCGAGGTCACGACCCGGTACAACGTGCGCGGCGGGTTTGAGACCAGGTGCACGGTGAGACTACCTGCAGGCGGGTAAGCAGGTAAGCGGGTAAGCCGCGCTCTCTCTCCCACTATCTTCTTACCCGCTTACCATCCTACCCGCCTACCCCTCCCCCCTCACCATGCCCGTCTCCAGCCAGGTGTGCTCGTTGCGCAGCACCTGTTGAGCCACCTGATAAGTTGGTACATCCTCATTTTCGAACACCGTAGCAAAGCGCTCCTCCACCCGCCGCCGGGCGTGGCGGCTGAAGAGATCCGCCAGCTGCACTGGTCCCGGGTTGGAAGGGTCCTGCTTGGCCATGGCGTACGCCCGGGAGCAGGCTGCGGTAATCGCGAGCAGCTCCGCCCCGATCTCGACCAGTCGGCCCAGGACCGCCTGCCGCTTCTCCAGCTTGGGACCGAAGCGAACCATGCAATGGAAGAGAGTGCGGGCCAGCCGGCGGCAGGACCGCGACACGAACCGGATGTGCGTTGCCAGCGCGCCGAATTCGCCGTACCGCGGAGCCCAGCCCCAACCCAGCCAGAGCTTGGGATACCAGTAGGCGTAATATGCGCCCGACTTGAGTAGCGCCTGGATCTTTTTCCCCATCGGTGCCTTGGGGTCGATCAGATCGCCGGCCAGCTTCAGATGGGTATCCACCGCCTCCCGGGCGATGAACAGGCGCATGATCTCGCTGGATCCCTCGAATATCAGATTGATACGGAAGTCTCGCATCATCCGCTCGACTGGATCCGGCCGCTCGCCTCGTCCGCGCAGGCTGTCGGCAGTCTCGTAGCCCCGGCCGCCCTTGATCTGAAGCGTGTCGTCGACGATGCGCCATCCCACTTCGGTGTTCCACATCTTGGCCATGGCGGCCTCGAGCCGGATGTCGGCGCCGCCCCGGTCGGCCAGGAGTGAGGCGAGATCCGAGACGGCCTCCATGGCAAAGGTGTCGGCCGCCATCCGGCCGATCTTCTGTGCGATGGCATCGTGCTTCCCAATCGGCTGGCCCCACTGAACTCGTTCCGCGGCCCAGCGCCGGACAATCTCGAGGCATCGCTTGGCGCCTGCCACTGCCGACGCGGGCAGGGTCAGGCGTCCGGTGTTGAGCGTGACCAGCGCCAGCTTGAGGCCCTTCCCCTCACCCCAGAGTACATTCTCGACCGGAACCCGCACATTGGTAAACCGGATGATGCCGTTCTCCAGGGCCTTCAATCCCATGAAGTGAAGCCGCTGTACCACCTCCACACCGGGCCAGTTGGTCTCTACGATGAACGCCGTGATCTTCTTGGGCCCGGTGCGGGCCATGACCACCATCAGCTCCGCAATGGTGCCGTTGGTGCACCAGAGCTTCTCGCCATTGAGGATGTAGTGGGTGCCGTCCGCCGACAGCGTGGCAGTCGTGCTGAGCGCAGCAGGGTCGGAACCCACTTGATTTTCGGTCAGCGCAAAGGCAGAGACCGCGCCCCGCGCCAGGCGGGGGAGGTACTTCTTCTTCTGGGCAGGAGTGCCAAACAGCTTAAGTGGCGTCGGGACGCCGATGGACTGCGCCGCCGACAGCAGCGCGGTGAGGTTGCCGTCTTGACTGGTGACCAGGCCGATCGCGTGGGTATAGCTGTACTGGCTCAAGCCCAGCCCGCCGTATTCCACCGGGATCTTGATCCCGAATGCCCCTAACTCCTGGAGGCCCTGGAGTACATCCGGCGGGATCTTTCCA
The DNA here is from genome assembly GCA_025929805.1 of Gemmatimonadales bacterium. Classification (GTDB taxonomy): domain Bacteria; phylum Gemmatimonadota; class Gemmatimonadetes; order Gemmatimonadales; family GWC2-71-9; genus CAVVWJ01. The sequence goes on from JAICPP010000017.1 coordinate 20,377, forward strand.
TCTCTGTCGATCTGGTCACTGTCCACCCGCTGGCGCATGAACCGCTCCAGCTTCTCCATGAACGGCTTAGCCCGGGCGAGGTCGTCCGGATCGGGAGTGGGGAAGGGATGAACCAGGTCCAAACGGAAGGAGCCCTCGAACAACTCGCGAACGAAGCTGGGCGCCTGCCAATCCTTCTCGCGCGCCGCCTCGGCGACTTCTCGGGCCTCCTGCTCGGTGGCAAGCGGGGTAGGAGGAGTCCGTACTGGGTGCGTGAGAAGATCAGTCATGGGTCGGGGACTCGGTTGAGGTGGAGGTTACGACTGGCTGAGCGGCGGGGCCGCGGAGACCGTGCAGCACCAGCGAGATCACGTGACGCTTGCGCCGCTCCAGATCGTCGGCGCCTTCCAGCCTGACCCCCACCGCCGGGGCGACGGTCTGGCTGTGGATGAGGTGGAACCAGCACAGCGAGATGATGCTGAGCAGCAGCTGCGACGCCTCACCCGATGGCGCGTCGTCCAGACCCAGCTCGGCGCTGATGGCGGCCAGGGCTTCCTGTCCCGCGGAGAGGTGATTCGCATCCCGGGGAAGGAGACTCCCGCTCAGCGCTTCGCGCTCGATCAACCGAACGAAGTTGGGCCGCGCAGCGAGGAAGTCGAAGTAATCGGAGACGGCACCGGCCAGGATGGTCTCGGGACTCTCATTGCTGGCCAGCGCCCGAGCGCGCCCCGCTCGCACCGCCTCGCGGACCTCGGCGAACGACCGGTCGAGAACCGCTTCATACAAGTCGGCCTTGGACCGGAAGAAGTAGCCGGGGGTGCCCCGCGAGACGCCGGCAGCGGCGCCTACCTGGGTCAGGCTGGTAGCGTCGTACCCCTGCTGGGCAAAGAGCCGCTCAGCGGCATCGAGGATGGCTCCCCGGCTCCGCTCCGCGTCTCGGATTCGTTCGGTAGTGGTAGTCGTCAATCGCTGCCCGCGCAAAGAGTTGCAGCTTGCTTGCTGATTAGCAAGTTACCTGTGGCGCCCAGTTTCGTCAACGGGGCATTGCGGCTGCCGGCACTCCGATTCTACGGCTGAGGTGCGAGGGCTTCTGAATCGGCGGTTCAGGGCCATGGCGGCGGCGGTGCGCACCAGTGGGATTGGGAAGCGGGCGAGTTGTCACCTGCGGCAATCGTTCGCTGCTCATTTGCTGGAGGCGGGGTATGACATCCGGACGGTGCAGGGAATTGCTGGGGCACCGGGACGTGTCGACCACGATGAGGTACACGAACGTCCTCAACCGAAGAGGTCGTGCGGTTCAAATCCGGCAGACCGTCTGGGTTCAGGAGTGGGCGATGGGAATGGCGTGATAGACTGTTGTTGGTGATGTTGTTCCTGATTACCTGACCAGGAATGTCCGTCCACTTACTAGTTAATAGGTGGCGCGGAGCCTGCCCATTCGTAGCAGGCCTATGCACAGCTGATCGAAAATGGGGGCGTATCGTGGCTAATAAACGTCAGATCAGCGCAGACGAGGCCAAGCAGGTCGGCACGACTCTGGGGCTGGACTGGAAGAAAGTTGATCCCGAGCAGTTCCGCCGCGGACTGGAAGTTGAACTGGAGCATGGCGCGCGAGATCCAGACACCAACGTCACGAACGACGATCTCACACTCACGGGGAAGATTGCTTGGGCGCACCTCAAGGAATTTCCGGACTACTACACGCGCTTAGACAAGCTAGAAGCAGAAGCGGATGCCTATTGGGCGTCCCGCCGGTAAGCGCCACCTAACAAGCGCATGGGGCTGGCGGGCGTCTCAATTCAAAGGAACGTTAGATAGTATCCAAGCCGGCAAGTCGCCGCGGCTGATGCGCTGTGCGTTAGGCCGCGGACATGGAGAAGGGAGCATATGCCGCGCCTAGTTTCGAGCGGATTGTACGCCGTCCGGCTCTCGCTCGCTTTGGGTGGGCCGTTTCTCGGGGCGGCCTGCGGTGACGATAGTACGGCTCCCAGCCCGTCACTTATCGGCACGTGGGACCTCATCGGATTTACCGACATGGGGATATCCGCGGTCACCACCGGCACCTGCGAATTCCGACCCGACGGGACATTTGGCATCAACGCGATGATCACCTTTCCCGGCGAGCCTACCGAGTCCCTCGTCATTGCTGGCAGCTACGTTCAGAGCCGCACTACAGTGGTGTTGACGATCGGGGCCCAGACCGGCAATTGGACGCTCACGTCTAGTGGCAATGAGGTAATGCTCACGGAGAATGAACCACCACCGGCGAACACCATTACGCTGCGTCGTGCTCCGTGATCCTCGCGGCCTAACAAGCGCACGCAGGGGACGGCGCTTCAGGGCTAAGGAACGTCGGATTGTGCGCACGCGGAGAAGTCGCCGCAGCTGATGCGGTCCGTTAGGCGGGCCCCGTACCCAGAGAGCCCGCCTAGCTCGGTTGGGGCGTTGACTTGATCTCGCGGGGTGGATGCGTGATCGACCACACATAGGCGGCGACCGCCCGAACATCCTCGTCCGGCATGTTGGTCCAGCCCCGCATTGGCATCGGCTTGCGGGTCCAGGTTTGGTGGCCCGGAATGCCTCGCTTGATCTGCTCGACCAGCCACTCGTACGTTCCGGGGCCGTGCAGCCAGAGAGCGCCGGTGAGGGCCGGCCCATCGCCAGTGCCCTGGGCGTCATTGCCGTGGCAGGCGGCGCAGTTCGCCGAGCCATGAAATAAGCGCCGGCCCCAGGCAATGGCGCTGTCGGTTACACCAGGTGGTCGGGGCACTGGCTGCTGGGCGGCCGCTGGGGCGGCGCCGAGCAAAACCGAGGCAACGAGCAGTCGGTGGCGGAGAGGCAACATCGACATAAGGGATCCTGTTGTGGTTGGCGTCCTCCTCAGACTAGCAGCTCGAGGCTGAAGAAACGGTGAAGAAGGACGTAAGGTCTCGCGGTCCGGGGCCGCCCAACAGGCGCATGCAGCTGGCGGGGCGCATCAGGGCTAAGAAGCGTAGGATCGTGCCGAAGCTAGGGGTCGCCGCAGCTGATGCGCGGTCCGTTGGGCCGCAGCACGAGGAGTCAGAGGTAAGAGCATGAACGGCTTTGGCAACGATGATCCCCGTGATATGCCCGCGCACTTATTCTATCGATCCCTCCGAGTCAACCACGAGACGGCGGTCCGCGCGGATACCGACAAGCAGAACTGCTCAATCTGTCCACGGTATTGGTACGCGGACACAATTTTCCCCTGCGATCGCTGTGGTGCGGAGTTCACCTTCACCGCTGCCGAGCAACGGGCGTGGTACGAGGATTACGGATTCTGGGTCGATTCCCTACCGCGGCATTGCCTGGCGTGCCGGCGGGACCTCCGGGATCTCAAGGCGCTGCGCCAGGAGTATGACCGAAATGTGACGAACGCCATCCGCCACGGAAATCTTGAAAGCAAGAAGCGGTTGGCGGTTGTTATAGATCAGCTTTACGAGCTTGGAGGCAAGCTTCCGCCTCGATCAACGAGCACCGGCGCCAGCTCGCGAGCCAAATTGCCCGGGCCGAGGAAGGTGCGGCCTAACAAGCGCATGCAGCCGCCGTCGTCCTGGTCTAAAGGGTCGATGGGGATGCGACGGCCGCACGTCTCTTCAATGCGACCACAGCATGTGCTGGTAGTCGGTTTCGGGAATAGTGTGTTGGCTGGTAGGACGTTTAGCTGGGGGTCTGAACCCCGAGGAGCCGATCGACTTCTGCTATCAGAGCAGCTTGAGAGAACGGTTTCTCCAACAGGGACCCTGGAAGCTCGGTGTACTCCTTGCCGAATGCGGAAACAAAGAGCAGTCGGGTGCGCGCCGAGGCGGCTAATTGCTGTGCCAGCTCGACGCCGTTCATCCGGGGCATAACGATATCGGTCACGACTAATTCAATGTCGGGATCCGCCGCCAGTTGTTCGAGTGCTTCTATGCCGTCGCTCGCCTCCAAAGCCCGGTACCCCTTCGCCGCCAAGGCACGCACCATCAAGGTGCGTAGCGCGGAATCGTCGTCGACGACAAGCACAGTGTGCATGATAGGTAGCCAGCAGAGGGAGTCTTACGATACGACTCGGCCAGACTTCTGGCTAGGGTAGGAATGTGCGAATTGGAGCGGCGGGCAGAGAACGCCCGGGACCAGTGGCAGAAAACCAACGAAGCCGCCGTGCGCGACGTAGGGCTGTTACCGCCTGCGGGGCACCTCGATTCCTGCGCGGCGCTCGGGGTGGGCTGGTTTCTGGCGGTTTCGCTGGCCTCGGATCGTAGTCAGTTACCTGGCCTGGGATCGTAGTCAGTCACTGGCAATGGCCCAATAGGAGCAAGATTTCTCGTCCGGCCGACCCGGCACCGGGAAAGCATAACCAGCTTCGTGCCTCAGTGGCGCTGCCTAACAAGCGCATGCAGCTGCCGGTCGCTTCAGTCTAAGGAACGTCAGTTAGTATGCGAGCGGCCAAGTCGCCGCAGCTAATGGGCGGTCCGTCAGGCGGCAAGATTGGAGGAAGCTCATGCTGAGGTGGCTCATTTCCCTCTTCTCCGGACCGAGGCCGGCGGGGTCCCCGCGGATCCTGCGGGCTTTCGCGGCCGACACACCAACGATTACACAGGGCAGCATCCGCGCCGAGCAAGGCGCCTGGCGGGTCGACGCCACTGGCCAGGAGACGA
>JAICPP010000218.1 GCA_025929805.1 Gemmatimonadales bacterium
GATTGGTTGGCCGTTGTAGGGGAGTCGCCAGTCCTCAGTCACCCAGGCGCCAGAGCCCAGCGGCTCTACATACTTACCTTAATATGGCTATCGAGCTGCTCCGACCATCCGCTGTGCTCCGGATGAAGGAGCTTCCCGGCCGTCAATCTGAACCACCTGGCAACCGGCGCCTTGTGACCGGCGACTGGCGACTACTTCAAAAACAACAAATCCCGGTATGTCGGCAGCGGCCAGAGATCCGCAGCCACCAGCGCCTCCAACGCGTCTACCACCTCCCGCAGGTCTGCCATCCTAGGCTTGAGGTCGCGGCTGATCTGCTGGGCGTGACGCATGGAATCAGCGTCGTGATGTGAGCCAGCCTCCTCCACAGCGCTGGTTGCGTTCCGCAGTCGGGTGACCAGCTGGACGAAGCTTCTCAGCGCTTCGGTGGTGTCCGGGGCATCGACGCCGGCCGCCTTAGTGGCGGCGACCGCACCGGCCATGCGCTGTTGATGTTGCAGCGCGGCCGGCAAGATCATGTTGCGGGCCATCGAGACCATGGTCTCCCCTTCAATCCCGAGCTGCTTGACGTATTTCTCGATGGCGATGTGGGTGCGGGAATCCAGCTCCGCCTGGGAGAGGACTCCATACTTCCGGAACAGCTCCGCATTCTTTTTCGCCCGAAGCACCGCGAACGCCTCCACCGAGTCCGTGAGATTCGGCAGCCCCCGGCGCTCGGCTTCGGCGTGCCACTCTTCGGAGTAGTTGTCGCCGTCGAAGATCACCCGCTTGTGCTGGTGAATGACCTGCTTGAGCACGCTAACCACCGCCAGCTGGAGCTTCGCCTCCGTAGGCTTCGTCCCGACCGACTTCTCCAGTTCCCCAGCTATGTAGTCCAGCGACTCCGCCACGATCGTGTTCAGCACCGTATTGGGCCACGCGATGCTGGCACTCGAGCCCACCGCCCGGAACTCGAACTTGTTCCCGGTGAAAGCAAAGGGTGACGTGCGGTTTCGGTCGCCCGAGTGGCGGGGGAGCATGGGCAGGGTCTTGGCCCCCAGGTCGAGCACTCCACCTTTGATGGTGCGCTTAGGCAGCCCTGCCTCGACCTGCTCCAGGATGTCGCCCAGCATCTTGCCCAGGAAAATCGAAATGATGGCGGGTGGGGCTTCGTTGGCGCCAAGCCGGTGGTCGTTGGCCGCCGATGCAATTGAGGCACGCAGCAGGTCGGCATGCAGATCCACCGCCCGGATGGTGGCACAAAGGAACACCAGGAATTGCATGTTGGTATGAGTCTCGTCCTGTGGGTCGAGCAGGTTGACCCCGGTATCGGTGGACATCGACCAGTTGTTGTGCTTGCCGGAACCGTTGACGCCGGCGAATGGCTTCTCGTGGAGCAAGGCCTGAAGCCCATACCTCGGGGCAACCCGCTTGAGGGTTTCCATCATCAGCATCTGGTGATCGCTGGCGATGTGACTGGGCTCGAACAGCGGTGCGATCTCATACTGGCCGGGCGCCACTTCGTTGTGCCGGGTCTTGACCGGAACCCCCAGCCGGTAGAGCTCTCGCTCTGCCTCTGCCATGAACGCGAGCACTCGGGGCGGGATGGTCCCGAAGTAGTGATCCTCCAGCTGCTGTCCTTTGGGTGGCTTGGCGCCGAACAGGGTGCGCTCACAGGTGAGCAGATCCGGCCGTTTGAAGAAGAGCTCCCGGTCGATCAGGAAATACTCCTGCTCGGGACCCACCGTCGTGACGATCCGCGAAATACCCTGATCAGTGCCGAAGATCTTGAGAATACGAAGCGCCTGCCGGGAGAGCGCCTCGACCGAGCGCAGCAGCGGGATCTTGGTATCCAGTGCCTCGCCGGTCCAGGAGACGAAAGCCGTTGGGATGCAGAGGGTGACGTTGTTGTCCCCCCGCATGAGGAAGGCGGGACTGGTCGCGTCCCAGGCGGTATAGCCGCGGGCCTCGAAGGTGGCGCGAAGGCCGCCCGAGGGAAAGCTCGATGCATCCGGCTCGCCCTGTACCAGCTCGGATCCTGAGAAGTTGAAGACCACACCGCCGGACCCGTCGGGAGCAGCCAGTGAGTCGTGCTTTTCCGCAGTGAGACCGGTGAGAGGCTGAAACCAATGGGTGTAGTGGGTCGCCCCGTTCTCGATGGCCCAGTCTTTCATGGAGGCGGCTACCACGTCCGCTACCGCCGGATCGAGTGGCTCGCCCCGATCAATGGTTCGGAGCAGGCTGCGGTATACCTCCTTGGGAAGCCGCTGCCGCATGATGACCCGGGAGAAGATGTCGCTACCGAAGATGCTATCGATCCGCTCTGCCGCAGTCTTGCCGCCGTTCAGGGAGCGTACACTGGTGGTCACGGATGCGCCGTCCTTCAATGCAGGGGAATCAGGAAAATGAGGACAATGGGTTCAGGCCATAGCTGCTGGAGCGGCGAGAGCTTCCTCCACGTCGGAGAAGTCGGGATCGAGCAGCTCGGCGTATACCGGGTTCGACAAGTAGCGCTCTCCGAAGTCACAGATGATCGAGACGATCAGCTTGCCGGCATTCTCCGGGCGCTTGGCCACCTCCAACGCGGCCCAGGTGATCGAGCCGCTGGAAATCCCGGCAAAAATCGCCTCTTCTCGAGCAAGCCGGCGCGCCGTGGCGATCGCATCCTCGTTGGTAACCCGGACCACCTCATCATAGATCTTGGTGTCCAGAATGCTGGGGATGAAGCCCGCGCCAATGCCCTGCTGTCGGTGAGGCGACGGTTGGCCTCCCGAGAGCACCGGGCTCTCGGCCGGCTCCACCGCCACGATCCGCAGGTTCGGCTTGCGTTCCTTCAAGTAGCGGCCGGCGCCGGTGATGGTACCCCCGGTGCCGACGCCCGACACAAAGATGTCCACTGTCCCGTCCGTATCAGCCCAGATCTCCGGGCCAGTCGTGAGATAGTGAATCTTGGGATTGGCCGGATTGTCGAACTGTCGCGGCATCCAGGCCCGCTCTCCCAGCTGCGCCAAAATCTCCTCTGCCCGAGCAATCGCGCCCTTCATGCCCTTCGCGCCCTCGGTAAGCACCACCTTGGCGCCGAGCGCGCGAAGCATGTTTCTGCGCTCGAGCGTCATGGTATCGGGCATGGTAAAGATGCAGCGGTAGCCCCTTGCAGCAGCCACGTAGGCCAGTCCGATCCCGGTGTTCCCGCTGGTCGGCTCGACGATGAACATTCCGGGCCGGAGCCGGCCACTCTCCACCGCATCGTTGATCATCGCAGCGCCGATCCGGTCTTTGACTGAATCGAACGGATTGTAGCCTTCGTGCTTGACTGCGATTGTGGCCGGCAGTCCGGCGGCCATGCGGTTGAGGCGAATCAGCGGGGTGTTCCCGACCGTCTCGATCACGTCGGGATAGATCTTGCCGTGCGGCATGGAGGCCTCGGTATAGGGTGCCAGAAGGGATGACCGGTAGCTTCGCAAGAATAATCGGGCTTCAGGTGAGACGGTACGGCGAATCTCGCCAGGCCAGAACACCCCATGCCGTCTGCTCCCCCAAAGGACTCAACGGCACAATCCGGCGCATGCCTGGGCAAGCTCGACCAGCTCGGTCATACCCCATTCACCCTTATCCGTAAGGTGAGGGAGCAACCCCTGCGGCAGGGCTGCTACCCCCAGCCGGGCTCCGCTGATCGCACCGGCGATGGCCGCCATAGTATCTGTATCGCCGCCGACACCGACAGCGGTACAGATAGTCTCCCAGTAGTCGTCGGGAGAGCGAAGAAAAGCGTAGAAGCTCCACAGCACACTCGGCGTCACGAATGCAGATATCCCTTGCCACTGAGCATGAGCAGGATCGAGCCCACTCTCGTTGACGTGCCTCGCTGCGGCCTTCGGCGAAAGCGAAACCCAGCTCGCAAGTCCTCTGACCGCGGCACCGAAAGCAGGGTCGTCCTGATCCGCGGCCCGGGCGATCTCGCCAAGGAACCGGGGCGGGTCGATAGACGCACGGCGTCCGGCGATCGAGACCGCGAGCGCGACGCTGACCGCCCCAGCAGCGCAACGGAGATCGAGGTGAGTAATCCGGCTTTGCTCCCGTGCTGCGCGCCCAATCGAGTCCGGCTCGGAAAACAGCAGTCCCAGTGGTCCAGCCCGCATGGCGCTGCCGTTGCCAGCGTACGGCGCGGCGGTGCCCGCCTCCGACCAGGGCACACCCATCAGAAGGCGGAGGGCCGCAGATCGGGTTCCCTGCCCTGCTCCGACATCTCGTCGGTCGCGAAACAGCTCGGCTATTCGGCAGGCGAATGCCGCGGGATCCCAGGTGCCTCGATCGAGCACACTGCGAAGCAGCTCACGAGCGAGCTGGGTGTCATCGCTGTACTGTCCGAAGGGATACTGCGGATGGTGTCGGTCGGCCGCCCGACCGAGTCGCAGGCACTGATCCACGTACGCGTGGGCCGTGTCCGGTGGCTGGGCCTCCACGACAAACCCCAGCGCGTCTCCTAGGGCCTGGCCGAGCAGAGAGCCGGCGAGTTTATCAGCGGAAGGGCCTCTTCCGCTCACACGGGGACGACGTCCCGGCCGCAGTGCTTGCAGACTCGCGCGCGGGCTAAAATCCGCTCCGCGCAGTAGGGGCACTCACGCTCGATCCGGCCCTGGTCCGGCTCGACGGCCGTCCCGATCGGGTGAGCAC
>JAICPP010000119.1 GCA_025929805.1 Gemmatimonadales bacterium
CCCGTCCACTCCGGCGACATCTCGCGCGCCAGGGCGTGCCACTCCTGGAGCGCCCGCACCTCGCCGGCCCGGCTGCGGAGGGCTATGATGGCGTCGCAGGCGGCTGAAGCGGCTGAAAGCGTAGTGGTGTAGGGCACTCGGCGTTGAAGAGCCGCCCGCCGAATGGCGTAGTCATCCTGTTGAGTGAGCTTACCCAAAGGAGTGTTGATGAGCAGCTGGATCCGGCCGGACAGGAGCAGGTCGATGGCATTGGGGCGCCCCTCGTACACTTTGAGCACCCGCTCGGTCGGAATGCCACGGGCTCGGAGATACCTCGCCGTGCCTTCCGTACCCAATACTCGGAATCCAAGAGCGTGAAATCGACGCGCAATCGGCACCACGTTGGCCTTGTCATGGTCGTTGACGGTCACGAACACCGATCCCTCCAGCGGGAGTGCTCCGTCGGCCGAGATCTGCGCCTTGGCAAACGCCATCCCGAATGAGTCCGCAATGCCCATGACCTCACCGGTCGAGCGCATCTCAGGACCCAATATCAGATCCACTCCGTGCAGCTTGCTGAAGGGAAATACCGCCTCTTTCACCGCGACGTAGGGCTGGAGCACGTCGTCGTGCAGCCCGAGCTCATCGAGCGTCTTGCCCACCATGACAGCGGCAGCCAGGCTCGCGAGCGGAACCCCGGTGGTCTTGGACACGAAGGGAACAGTCCGCGATCCGCGGGGGTTCACCTCGAGGACATAGACGATCCCGTTCTTGATCGCAAACTGCACGTTCAACAGACCGACCACTCCCAGCCGCTCGGCAAAGGCCCGCGTGTGGCGGCGCATCTCTTCCACCTGAGACTCGGTGATGAGATACGGTGGCAACACGCAGGCAGAGTCGCCGGAGTGAATCCCTGCATCTTCGATGTGCTGCATGACCCCACCAATGACACATCGGGTGCCATCGGCGATCGCGTCGACGTCCGCTTCGAAGGCATCTTCAAGGAAGCTGTCGATGAGCACCGGGTGCTCCGGCGACACCCGAGCCGCGCGCGCGAAGTAGCTTCGGAGCGAGCCGTCGTCGTACACGATCTCCATCGCGCGGCCACCCAACACGTACGACGGTCGCACCAGTACGGGATAACCGACTCGAGCGGCTACCGCGATCGCCTCTTCGACTGATGACGCCACGCCGCTGGGTGGCTGGCTCACTCCCAGTTGCCGGGTGACCGCCTCGAACCGCCCCCGATCCTCAGCCAGGTCGATGGCCTCAGGGGAGGTGCCGAGGATGCTGACGCCTTCGCGTTCCAGGGCGTGCGCCAGCCGCAGCGGGGTTTGCCCGCCGAGCTGGACCACGACCCCGATCGGTTGCTCCAGCGCCACCACCTCCAGCACGTCTTCGAGCGTAAGTGGCTCGAAGTACAAGGCGTCCGAGATGTCGAAGTCGGTGGATACGGTCTCGGGATTGGAATTCACCATGACCGTGCGGTAGCCCATCTCGCGAAAGGCCAACGCGGCGCGGACACAGCAGTAGTCGAACTCCACACCCTGCCCGATCCGATTGGGCCCGCTACCCAGGATTACCACGGTGCGCTCCCCACTGGGACGCGCCTCGTTCTCCTCGTCGTATGAGGAATACAGGTAGGGCGTGGACGACGGGAACTCACCGGCGCAGGTGTCCACCGTCTTGTATGCGGGCCGGAGTCCAAGCCGATGTCGCTCGGTTCGAATGGCGGATTCAGTAGTGCCGCTGAGGTCCGCCAGCTGGCGATCAGAGAAGCCCAGGCGCTTCATGCGTCGCAGCAAAGAACGTTGTTCTTCGTCGGACCGGCAGTCAGCCCACTCCTGCTCCGCCTCCAGCAGCTCGGCCAGTTGATGGATGAACCAGGGATCGATTCCGGTGCTTTCGGCGACCGCTTCTACCGGTATGCCGCGTTGGAGGGCGTACTTGATCTGGTAAATCCGTTCCGGCGTCGGCGTGCGAATGGCTGCCAGAATCGCCTCGCGGCTGGTGTCCTCGAGGCGGTCGTCTGCGGGTGTGATACCGATGGTCCAGCCCGTTCGATCTGCCTCCAACCCGCGGAGGCCCTTCTGCAACGCCTCCTTGAAGGTGCGGCCGATGGCCATCACCTCGCCGACCGATTTCATCTGGGTGGTCAGGGTTGGGTCGGCCGCGGGGAACTTCTCGAAGGCAAATCGGGGGATCTTGACCACGACATAGTCAAGCACCGGCTCGAAAGATGCCGGAGTGGTCTTGGTGATGTCATTCGGCAGCTCGTCCAGCCGGTAGCCCACCGCCACCTTGGTTCCAATGCGGGCTATGGGAAATCCGGTTGCTTTGGAGGCCAGCGCGGATGAGCGGGATACCCGAGGGTTCATCTCGATGACCAGCTGCTCACCGGTGCTCGGGCTCACCGCAAACTGGATATTGCACCCACCGGCGGCCACTCCGATTTCGCGGATGATCCGAATTGCCGAGTCGCGCATCGTCTGGTACTCACGGTCGGTAAGGGTCATGGCCGGCGCCACCGTGATCGAGTCGCCGGTATGGACACCCATGGGATCGAGATTCTCTATGGAACAGACGATGACGACGTTATCGGCGCCGTCCCGCATGACCTCGAGCTCGAACTCCTTCCAGCCGATGATACTTCGCTCGACCAGCACCGAGCCTACCGGCGACAGTTCCAGTCCTCGACGGATCAAAATCTCGAGCTCTTCCCGGTTGTAGGCGATGCCGCCGCCGGACCCGCCCAGGGTGAAGGAAGGGCGGAGAATCGAGGGATATCCCGTGGTCTCCACCACGCTCAAGGCTTCCTCTACACTGTGCACCGTCTGGCCTTGGGGAGTGGCCAGCCCGATCCGGCACATGGCGCGGGCAAACTCGTCCCGGTCTTCGGCCAACCGGATCGCCCGCTCATTCGCGCCGATCAGCTCGACTCCATACTTCTGCAGAATGCCGTCGCGCTGAAGGGCCATGGCGACGTTCAGGGCGGTCTGCCCACCCATAGTCGGAAGCAGCGCGTCCGGCCGTTCCCGCTCGATCACTTTGGCAACCCATTCTGGAGTGACCGGCTCGATGTAGGTTCGATCCGCCAGCTCGGGGTCGGTCATGATCGTTGCCGGATTCGAGTTGACCAAAACGACCCGGTAACCCTCTTCCTTGAGCGCTCGTACAGCTTGAGTGCCGGAATAGTCGAATTCGGCGCCCTGGCCGATCACGATCGGCCCTGAGCCGATGAGGAGTATGGTGGAGAGGTCAGTGCGCTTGGGCATCCACCATTTCCTGCAGCGTCTGCTCCAGCGTGATCGTAGGCGACCAGCCAGTGGCGCGCTGAAGCTTGCGCGCATCGCCAACCAGATACGGTATGTCCCCGGTGCGCACCAGCGTAGGATCGGGCACCGGCTCGGCTTCTACGCCGACCAGTTTCGCAACTCGGCGGAACAGCTCCCTTAGACTGATTCCCTCGCCCCTGGCAATGTTGTAAGTCTCGCCGGGCTCGCCCCCCCTGAGGAGGCCGAGGTAAGCCTCTACCACGTCTCGCACATCGAGTAGATCGCGCACTGGCTCCAGATTCCCGGTCGCCACCTCGGTGCTGGCAGTCCTCTTCGCGGCCAGTAGCCGCTCGACGAACGACGGCACTACGTAAGGAGGACGCTGGCCCGGACCGGTATGAGTGAAAGGCCGGGCGACAATTACCCGGAGCCCCGCGCGACGCCAGGCCTCCAGCCCGGCAACTTCGGCTCCGAGCTTACTCGCCGCGTACGGCGACTGGGGACGCGGAGAATCGGTTTCCACCCGGGGTGAGGGGGGACCATTTCCGTATACCTCGCAGGTGGAAATAACCAGTAGCACGGGGTCGAGCCCATCAGTGTCTCGTCTCGCGAGCATCGCGTCGACCAAGCGGGCCGTTCCCGCGGCGTTCACCAACCAGGCCCGGCCCGGGTCTGCACGAGCCTCGCGAACCGTAGCGACGGCCGCGAGATGTACCACGGCTTCATGGGGAAGACCGACGGCCGCTCGGACGCTGTCCGAATCGCTCAGCTCAAAGGGTGTCACGTGCACCAAACCCTTCCAGCCAGAACGGAACCAGGTTGCTGGCTCCGTGCCCGGCCGACATGCGGCGGTCACGGCGTGCCCGGCTTCAACCAGCCGCCCGATCAGGTGCCGGCCAACAAAGCCATCTGCCCCCGTCACCAGCACTCTCATAACAGCAAGAACTCAATCGCTCCGGCGCAGGCGCTCGAGATCGGCATCCACCATCATGGCAACCAACTCTCGAAACCCCACCTTAGGACTCCAGCCGAGCTCCTGGCGGGCCTTGGACGGATCGGCTTGGAGCACGTCGACTTCCGCGGGTCGAACGTACTTTGCGTCGGTCTGGACATAGTCCTGCCAGTTCAAGCCGACGTGCCCGAATGCGACCTCCACTAACTCACGAACGCTGTGGGTCTGGCCGGTGCCCACCACAAAGTCCTGAGGCCGGGGCTGCTGGAGCATTCGCCACATCGCCTCGACGTAATCACCCGCATAGCCCCAGTCGCGGCGAGCATCCAGGTTGCCCAGCCTGAGCTCTTTTGCCAGCCCCAGTTTGATGCGCGCTACCCCATCGGTGACCTTGCGGGTCACGAACTCGATTCCACGCCGGGGAGACTCGTGATTGAAGAGAATGCCACTAACCGCGTAAAGGCCGTAGGACTCACGATAGTTTACCGTGATCCAGTGGCCGTACACTTTTGCCACGCCGTAGGGTGAACGAGGATAGAACGGCGTGGTCTCGCGCTGCGGCGTCTCGGTCACCTTGCCGAACATTTCGGAGGAGCTGGCCTGGTAGAACTTGGCTGACGGATGCACCAGCCTGATCGCCTCCAGAATCCGGGTGACCCCCAGAGCGGTGAACTCGCCGGTAAGCACCGGCTGCGTCCAGGAGGTGGGCACGTAGGACTGCGCCGCAAGGTTGTAGACTTCGTCCGGCCGGGTATCCTGGAGCACGACGGTGAGCGAATGCTGATCCAGGAGATCCGCGGCCACGACCTCGATCTGGTCGAGAAGGTGCTCGATCCGCTCATAGCTGTGGTGGCTGGTCCGGCGGACCACACCCACCACCTCATAGCCCTTGGCGAGCAGTGTCTCCGCGAGATAAGAGCCGTCCTGGCCGGTGACTCCGGTGATGAGCGCCTTAGGCATCGAGCACCGCCAGGCCAGGTTGTGTCACAGGTAGCTCCCAGTTACGTTTGTCGGCTTGTCGAGTTGATACTGAATCAGGATGGAGCTTATGGCACGGGTATGCGCCGTGTGCGCCAAGGGGCCGGTCACCGGCAACAATGTCAGCCACGCCAACAATAGAACCAAGCGGCGGTGGTATCCCAACCTGCAGACGGTGCGTGTCCTGGTGGATGGTGCGCCCAAGCGGATTCGGGTTTGCACGCAGTGCCTAAAGAGTAATCGAATCAAGAAAGCCAGCTGACATCACTGTCGCTGACCCGAAAAAAAGGGGACCCTGAGGTCCCCTTCTTTATTTACCGGTGTTGGCAATCTACTCGGCAAGGAGCTCGATCCGCGCTACATCGGCGCCGTCACCCTCGCGGTGGCCCAGCTTGAGAATTCGGGTGTACCCACCTGGCCTTGCCGCGAAGCGGGGCCCGATCTCACCGAAGAGCCGGGTGAGAGTGTCTCGATCCTTGATCCGCCGTTCAACCAGGCGCCGGGCGTGCAGGTCGCCCCGCCGAGCCAGCGTAATGAGTTTTTCGGCGAAAGGCCGGAGCTCCTTTGCCTTGGCCTCGGTGGTAATGACCCGTCCATGCACGAAGAGGCTGGTGGCCATATTGTTCAGCATGGCGCGTTTATGGCTCGACGTGCGAGACAGCTGACGGCCCTTGGCGCGATGCCGCATTACAGCCCATCCCCCACGATGGTCGTGGACGGCTGCACCACCGGAGCAGTGCCCGGCCGGACTACCCTGAGCTCGCCATCCACCTCTTCGAAGCCCATCCCGAAGTTCAGCCCTTCCCGCTGCAGCAGCTCCGCAATTTCGCTGAGCGCCTTTTCTCCGACGTTCTTGACCTTCAGGAGATCGTCCTCGGAGAACTCAACCAGATCCTTCAGGGTTCGAATGTTCGAGTTCTTGAGCGAGTTGAGCGAACGCACCGAGAGGCCGAAATCATCGATGGGCCGCGCCAGCCGCTGCCGCAGGTTGCTTCCACCTGCGCCGCCGACGGCTGCCCCGCTGTCGCGCATTGTCGGCACCTTCCCAAAGTCAACGAAATACTGGAAGTGGACCTGGGCCAATGCCGCCGCGTAGGCGATCGCATCTTCCGGGGTTATCGTGCCGTTGGTTTCGACCGACACCGTGAGTCGGTCGTAGTCGGTGCGCTGACCAACACGGGTTTCGGCCACGGTAAAGTTGGCCCGCCGGACCGGATTGTAGATGGCGTCCACCCGCACCAGGTCGATGGGAAGGGAGCGGTCGGCGGGGTGCATCTCAGCCTCCACATAGCCCCGACCCTTGTTGACGTAGAGCTCCATGCTCACATCGCGGTCGTCCTGTAGGGTGAACAGGAGATGATCGGGGTTCTTGATCACCACCGACCCATGCTCCTGGATGTCTCGGGCATACACCGGCCCGGCACCCTCGCGCCGAATGTGCAGCACGGCGTCATCGACATTGTCGGCCAGCACCAGGGTGAGCGCCTTGAGCCGCTGCACGATCTGGTGCACATCCTCGAGCACGCCCTGCACCGTCTGGTGCTCGTGAACCACACCGTCCAGGCGAAAGCCCCAGACCGCACTCCCGCGCAGCGAGGAGAGCAGCAGCCGGCGCAGCGAGTTGCCCAGGGTATATCCGAAGCCGCGCTCGAGCGGCTGAAGACGGAATTCAGCGGCGTTCGGGTTGTCGTCCCGCTTCGTCATTTCGACGAGGTGCGGACGAACCAATCCAGTCAGATCGATGGTCATGGTCACTTCGTATCTAGCTCCATAGTCTAGAGTCGGGAGTCAGGAGTCGGGAACTCAGAGCGGCGATCTACACGCTCCTGACTCCAGACTCCTGACCCATCAGACGCGCCGCTTCTTGGGCGGACGACAGCCGTTGTGCGGAATCGGAGTCACATCGCGGATGGACACGACCCGAAGTCCTACCGAGGCCAGCGCCTGGATGGCTGACTCCCGGCCACTGCCCGGGCCCTGCACCCGGACGTGCACTCGGCGGAGCCCCAGGTTCATGGCCTCGCGGCCGCAGTTCTCGGCGGCGACGGTTGCCGCAAAGGGGGTGGACTTCTTCGATCCCTTGAAGCCCGCCTTGCCGGCGGATCCCCAGGCCAGGGCGTTCCCCCGCATGTCGGTAATGGTGATGAGCAGATTGTTGAACGTGGCCGAGATGTGGGCAATGCCCTCGGAATCCACCACCTTCTTGGAACGCTTGGCGCTGGGCGCCTTGGCTGGAGCAGGAGCGGTCATTTACTTCTTCGTCACTTTCTTCTTGCCGGCGATGGCCCGCCGGGGACCCTTCTTGGTCCGCGCGTTGGTGTGGGTCCGCTGCCCTCGCACCGGAAGTCCCCGGCGATGGCGAATGCCCCGGTAGCTGCCGATATCCATGAGGCGCTTGATGTTCATGGCGACTTCGGTTCGGAGCGCCCCCTCGACCTTGACCGAGCGTTCGATCATCTGCCGCAGCCGGGCGACCTCCGCGTCGGAGAGGTCACGCACCCGGGTGTCAGGGTTCACGCCGGTCTCGCCCAGAATGCGGCTGCTGGTGGGCCGGCCAATGCCAAAGATGTACGTGAGGGCGATCTCGACCCGCTTTTCGCGTGGGAGATCAACTCCAGCAATACGCGCCATGATCAGCCTTGCCGCTGTTTGTGCTTGGGATTGCGCTTGCAGATGATGCGGACCACGCCTTGTCGCTTGATGACCTTGCAGTGCTCGCAAATCGGCTTGACGCTCGAACGAACCTTCACACGCCTCTCCGGGACCGGTTTTGGGCTAGCTGAGAAATATAGTAACCTCCCAATCCGTCACGCAAGTCGAGACCGGACATCAGCATTGGGTCACTTGCAGTGTAACAGCTTCCAACCTTGGAGAAAAAACCCAGCTTCTTTAACTTGAAGCTGCGGGCTGGTCCCCGTAGGGAGGTCAGTATGATGGAGGTTAAGAGCTGCGGCTGCATCAAGGGATGTTGCGATACGGGATGCTGCTGTGGCACCGGAGCTTGCACCTGCGGCTGACGTACTCTCTCAAGGCAAAGCTCAGCAGGCAAGACATGGTGCGGTAAGATTTGGCGCCCGCCGCTAGCCGATCACCCGGAATTCGACCAGGGTCCACCCACTTTCCAGTCGTCGATACCCCAAAAGGAGAATCTGGATCCGAATGTTCTGGGTGCCGGCTACCCGGTACTTACGCTCCAGTTCTACATAGCCGCGGCGAGGACCGACTTCGCGGGCGGCTCGGACCAGGGTTTCCACCTCCTGACTGGAGGCCTGGAAGTCTGCGAGCAGCGCCGCCGCCTGGTCGGGACCCAACGCGACCGATGGTTCGGCGCCGGGAAGCTGGATCAGGAGACGGGGACTCTGCGCTACGAGTGCAGACGCATTGTGTCCTACCCAGGCTCGCCGGGCTCGCTCGGCGGCCTCCCCGAGGTCGCCGTCTTGCGCCTGACCCGATGCCGGAAGGGCGACCAGCATTACCACCATTAGGACGCTACGCACCGCGCCTCCTTCATGAGCTCCTCCAGAACTGCTGCGGGGTCCTCTGCCTGGAGGACGGGACGGCCGACCACTAGATGGGTCGCTCCGTTGTTCGCTGCGTCCTTTGCAGTGGCCACGCGGACCTGGTCCCCTAAGGGATCCGAGCGTCGCCTGATCCCGGGGACCACGAGGTAGAGGTCAGGCCCGAGTCGCCGACGCAAGACCGATACCTCCTGCGGGGAGCAGACGATGCCCCGCAACCCTGCCAACACACCGATACGGGCCTGACGCTCGACTTCCTGCTGCAAATTCACCCTGCTCCGACCGACGGCACGGGCGTATCCCACGGCATCGTAGGAGGTCAGCACGGTTACACCCACGAGGGCGAGCTCAGTGCCGGCGGCCACGGCTGCGGCTTCAAGCATGGCCGTCCCGCCCACGATATGCACAGTGGCCATCGAGACACCCAGTTCGCGAGCCGCGGTAACAGCTCCGGCCACTGTGTTCGGAATGTCGTACCACTTGAGGTCGAGAAAGACATTGAGGCCCCGATCGACCAGGGTCCGAATCAGGCCCGGTCCTTCACGGGTCACCAGCACCGGGCTGATCTTGACCCAACGAAGCTCCGGAAGTCTGTCCAGCAGCGGCAGCACATCGCCCGCCCTGGGGACATCGAGCGCCAGGATCAGCTCAGACACCGTCACGCTCCAGATCACGCACGATCCGCTCCGGCAGGCGCGGGTCGGCCAGGGCGCCGGTCCCTA
>JAICPP010000033.1 GCA_025929805.1 Gemmatimonadales bacterium
ACGACGTGGACCCGGTGGCCCCGCGCAGCCATGGCTTCGGCCAGCCGCTGGATCCGGATCGGAGTTCCTCGCCGCGCCGGATAGGGGCAGGCTGCTACCATCGCGATATTCAACAGTGCCGCGGGCACATCGGTGCCTTGGGCTGCTCTGGACGCTATCGTAATCGCTCCCAGCTGCTGGGTGCCGAGACGCAGACGCCTCGAACATCGAGCCGATTTGCAGGCGTACCCATTCCCCCCGGAACCGCATCAGATTCCGTCGGAATGCCTCGGCGGACGGGGCCGGATCGAGAGGCCGAGCCCCACCTCGATAGAGTATAGCGTGAAAAAGGCCCCGTACAGGGCTATTGGCTGGCTTCCAAGCCGGCGGGTACGCTGGTCGGAATCTTACGGCTGGCGGCTGGGAGTACGCCCACCTGCCGGGCTTTGGCTCGAAAAGTGGGCCCGTGATCTACCGCGAGGCCCATCTCCGCCTGCCATTGGTGTACCATCTCGTGAAGCATCGTATGTTCGATCTCAGACCAGGCGTGCTGACTGAGGTGCCGCCGGCTGAGCCCGATCTCCTGGGGACGACCGTCCAGATCCACCGCTAACTCCCCCAAACGACACCTCATCCGTCCAGACAGGCGGATTGGGATGGTTCCCAGCGTGCCACCGAAATGCTGCGCATTTAGTTGACGGTGCAGCTGTTCCAGCCGGTTGAGGAGGCCTACGTCTCCCGGTCTGGCCTGGTCGGGGCATCGCAAATGATTGGGAGATGCCACAAAGGCCTGGACCGGGAAGCGGAGGAACTCTCGTTCCGCGGCTCGGCGCAGGGCCCGCGGCAGCCGAGGGTTCAAAAATCGAACTACTGCCTTCAACACATCATCCGGCGCATAGCCATAGCCTCGGTGGATCCTGAGGACCCGCCGATTGAGACTCAGCATGACGGACTGATTAGTGTGGGTGAGCACTCGGTCGACATCTCTAAGACCAAGTGCCCCTAGCCGTTCGGGGAGACGACTATCAAATAGGGAACACTGCTGCTCTGCGACCTGGCTTACCCGCTTCCCCGCGGACCTGCTTCCCCGCCTCACAGCCCCTGGTCCCCACCCGCGATCGACACCGCCACTTTCGGAGCGCCCTTCCGGGCAAAAGAGAACTTGTCCGAGGGGATGAACAGTCGATCGCCGGATATCCAGCGAAAGTGCTGGATGTGTACGGACTGGGCGTCTATGGTGACCAGGTTGAACACCGAAGGCCGTCCCCCCCGCTGACGGTAGCTGTGCGTGCCCGAGGTGCTCACTGCCAGGCCGCCCTCGATCTGTCCCGCTCCTTCATAATGATCGTGGCCGCAGAGGATGACATCTGCGCCGGTATCGAGCAGCCGCCGGTGGGCTGACTTCCAGTTGGCAAGACCCATCCGGCCGGTACCGCCGGCGAGAACGTTATGGTGTACCACCAGCACCTTGGCGAGCTCGGGTGAGGCTTGAGCAAAGATCTTCTTCACCCGATTGGTCTCGGATCGTGGCAGGTGCCCCTTTACGGCGAGGTCGCGAATGTTCCAGGTGAGTGAGCCGAATGCCACGCCGTAACCACTCACCGCGCCCGCGATGATCGCACCGGGGACCTCCAGCTGCGGACGCAGCTCACCGTAGTAGCGCCGGTATTTCGAGTACTTCCGCTTCTCTCCCAACAGGCTGAACGGACTCTTCCACCACTCCACGTCGTGATTGCCGGGAACGATGAGCGCCGGGGCGTGGAGCCGCATCCGATGCATGAACACATGGGCCGCCTGGAACTCCCCATGACGGGCCCGCTGGCTCAGATCGCCGGACACTACCAGCGCCGTCACCTGCAGCGTGGGCAGGAACTCTTCGAGGGCCTCGATCTGTTTGAGGTCGGCGTAACCACCGAAGTGGAGGTCGGAGAGATGGGCGATGGTGACCGTGGAGGTCATGTGAGCGAAAGCGAAGGGGTCAGAATGACAAAACTTACCATATCACCCGTATCCTGTAATTCAGCACCGCCTCGCCTCGCTCCGGCACCCGCACCCGAAACCGAGTTATGGTCGAAGAGACCTTTTCCGGCGGTACCGAGCTGGTCACCACGCTCCACTCGCCGGCGCGCTCTTCCTGCACATTGATGGTGACGGTGCTGTCCAGCGCATTCTTCAGGGTCACCCGGTAGTCGGCCGTGGCAACGGTGTGCACTCCGCGCGCCTTGGTGCTGTCCCGCCGAGTCACGTAGTTCATTTGCACCCGCCGGGCCGACAGATCGAAGGCGTTCCCCGCCTTGAGGCGAAGGTCATTGCCGGGCGCAGTGTGGTCCAGCGATGCCTCGCCCACCAGCTGAAGGCTGCCGGCGCTATCCGCTTGGTACAGCCGACCCACGCCCCCCGGCAGCGGCCGGTCTCCGAAACTCGTCTTGCGGGGGCGTTTGAGCGTATAGGTCACCTCAACCGGCAGATCGACCTGTTCGCCCTGCTGAGGCAGGAACCCCCAATAGGGCACGTCGCCGTGCACGATGTAATTGTGTTCGTACTTCACCTGGGCCGGCTCGAACAGCGCGACCGAGGTGGTCTGGCCCGGCAGCAGGGTGCTGCGCCCAGGCAGCGAGTAAAGATGGAACTCCCCCACCCGTTGTTCGACCGCGGCGTCGCTCATGGCCTGGGCTTTCAGGGCGGCCTCCGCCCGGGCGAGCGGCCGGGGCACTTCGGGAGGCGGCTGAGCCCGTCCGACCGAGCCGGCCAGGAGGTGGATCTCCGCGTTCTCCGCCCGAAGTGATTCGGATGGCAGCACTGCCATCCCGGTCACCCGCGCATCAGTCCGACCCAGGATCACCTGATAGCTCGCCTGCCAGGACGCGCCGGTGGTGAAGTAGCCCAGTGGCACTTGGTCCCGGGCAGCGGCACTTCGTACGCTGATGGTTGTGCTGGGCTCCACTACCACCACGTCGCTCGGGTACAGCGCGAGGCCGGGTGCCGTGAAGCTGATCCGGCCGTCGGGCAGTTGGAGGCGCAAGGGATCCACCCCCAGCACCAGCGCGCTCACGGTATCGGGGGGCTCGGTCAGCCGGAAGATGAGCCGTTTCCCCACCGAGCGGCGCAGAACGCTGGCCTCGTCCACCGCGCCGTCGTACACCACTCGGTCGATACTGATGGTCGAGTCGAGGGAGAAAAGCGTAGCCGGATCGAGTGCACCCAGGGTGAGCCTCTGGACCGACGAGCCTTTCGGCAGTTTCGCCGGGACAGTCCGCCGCACCTGGACCCGGCCGTCGTTGTAGATGGTGAGTGAGGTCTGGGCGACAAGCGGGGAGGTGGGAAGGCCGGGAAGCGGGGAAGCACTTGCTAAAATGAGTGCCCCGGCCCGCAAGCAGTCTGAGACTCGGGCCACCTTCCTGTCGGTCGGTTCCAACTTCCCCGCTTCCCTGCCTCCCCGCTGTTGCTGCTTCATTTTAGATACTCCATCGCCACGAGGGTCGTGATCCGCCGCACGATGATGTAGGTCGCGACGATCGCAATGGCACCGTAGAGCCGAGCCATCGGGGTGGGCGGCACGCGCAGGGCGACGTACGCGGCCATCAGCACCGTGGCGGCGAGGGAGATGCGGCTGGCCAATCTTCTTGCACGTACCTTCCGCTCGGCCAGACAATCGGGGCACAGCTCCGCCCAGCCCAACCCTCGTACCCGGCGCCCGCAGCGAACGCAAGGAACCTCAGGCAGCCCGCTTAGCGACGGCACTGCCGAACTCCTCCGTGGAGGCGGTGCCGCCCAGGTCCCGGGTGCGGATGCCGTCACGAACGATGGTGGTGATGATGGCGTTTCGGATTCGCTCCGCGGGCTCCAACTCGCCGATGTGGTCCAGCATCATGGCAGCCGCGAACATCAGGGCCGATGGATTGGCCAGTCCCTTGCCGGCAATGTCGGGAGCGCTACCGTGCACCGCCTCGAAGATGGCCGCCTTGGTGCCGATGTTGGCTCCGGGCGCGAGACCCAGTCCACCCACCAGACCGGACACTTCGTCGCTCAGGATGTCACCGAACATGTTGGTCGTCACCATGACGTCGAATTGCTCCGGCCGGAGCACCAGCTGCATGGCGGTGTTATCGACGATCATGTCGTTGGACTCGATGCGCTTCTCGTACTCCTTCGCGATCATCCGGCCCACCTCGAGGAACAATCCGCTCACCATCTTGAGGATGTTGGCCTTGTGGACGATGGTAACCTTCCGGCGCCCGTGCTTGAGGGCGTACTCGAAGGCGTAGCGGATGATGCGCTCGCAGCCGCGGCGAGTGACGATCGCCATCGACTCGGCCACCGCGCGCGGATCGTCGGCGATCTGGACGAAGTGCTCCACCCCGATATAGAGGCCCTCGAGGTTTTCCCGCACCAACACGATGTCGACGTTCTCGAACCGTCCGCCCGGCACGATCGTCCGCGCCGGCCTGATGTTGGCGAACAGCTCGAATTCCTTGCGAAGCCCCACGTTTACCGAGCGAAAGCCGCTGCCGACGGGAGTCGTGAGCGGCCCCTTGAGCGCCAGCGCATTCTTGCGGATGCTCTCGACGGTGGCGTCTGGGAGCGGCGTGCCCGTGGCGTCCACCGCAGCCATGCCGGCCAGCTCCTCGTCCCAGTTGAACCGGAGCCCGGTAGCCTTCAGGACCTTCAGCGTCTGAGCCGTAACCTCAGGACCGATCCCGTCGCCGGGGATCAACGTTACATCGTAGGTCATGGCCCGCCGGTAACCGGGAGCACCGCGGCTACGGCGGCATTCAAGGCCTGATCCGGGGAAGATCCACGCCCGTAGGCCACGCTTCGCCAGAGAATCTTGCCGCTCCGCGAGTCAGCCAACACCAGGGTGAGATCGGCGCGGACCTCGCCGTTCGGCTCAGGCCCGAAGCCGACTGAGGCCGGGACCATAGCGTAGCGTCCTCCCACCAGCGCGACGAGACCCCGGAGCGAGGAGCGCAGGGGGTCAGGCACCTTGCTCATCTGGGGCGCGCGCAGGATGGCCTGCCCCATCTGGTCGGGATCCTCAACGAAGCCGGCCGAGCGACGGGCCACCTTGCGAAGCTGGGGAGGCAACACCCAGGTCACCTCCGGAGCCCGGGTCTGGATCCCTTCACCCACGAGCGAATCGGCCCGCAGCAACGCCGCGCGGCGGTCTCGGTACCGCGCGTAGCTTGAGTCCGATTCTATGGAGGGATCGGTAACCAGGAGCGTGAGAGGGAGGACGGCGATGGTCTGGCCGGCCAGCGGCTGCGTAGAAAGAGGGCGGACCTCCGGAAGGGGCTTGGTTCCATCCTGAGCGTTCAGCCGACAGGCGAGCAGCAACAACAGCCCCACGCATAACGTGGGCGAGTGCTTATGAATGGAGGGAGGCATGGGCATCAACGTAAACGGGATGGCGTTAGGCGTAAACAGTGAACAGTGACCAGTGAACAGTGAACCGGAGCTGTCGGAGGGGAACCCGTTCACCGTTCACGGTTGACCGTTCACCGCCTATTCAAGCGACATTCCCCCGTCTACGACGATCGTTTGTCCTGTGATGTGTCTGGCAGAGTCCGAGCAGAGGAAGGAGATCACGTGGGCCACATCGTCCGGTTCTGCCACTCGGCCGAGCACCGAGCTTTTCTGCGCTCGCTCGATGACCTCCGAGGGAAGCATGGCCATGCGCTCCGTCCGGATGAAGCCAGGCGCGACCGCATTGACGTTGACGTTGGCGGGGCCCAGCTCGACCGCAGCGGCTCGGGTAAGCCCCAGTAGCCCCGCCTTGCTTGCAGCGTAGTTGGCGACTCCGAATCCCGGCCGGTCCGCCTGGTGGGCGCTCACGCTGACGATCTTGCCGTAATGCTGGCCCCGGAAGATCGGGGCCACCGCACGAATGCAGTTGAAGGCGCCGGTGACATTGGTTTCCAGCACCTCGTCCCAGGCCTGCTGCGAGAGACGCCAGAGGGCACCGTCGTTGGCGATCCCCGCGTTGTTGATGAGGAAGTGTACCCCGCCGAGCCGCTGCCTGGTCTCGCCCACGAACTGCTCGACCGCCAGGCGATCGCGCACATCGCAGCGTTGCGCATATACCTGCACGCCCATGCCGGAGAGGGCGGTCTCCGTCAGCAGCGCCTGCTCGGTCACGTCCCTTCCCGGCAGGTTCACGAAGCAGAATGCGACATGACAACCCAGCCGGCCAAACTCGATCGATATGTGGCGTCCGAGGCCGGTGGCACCTCCGGTGACGATGACCACCTTGCCCCGCCACCCCTTGGCAATCGGCTGCGGCCGGGGCTCCTCGAGTGCGGCACCGGACCCTTCCGGCGCCTCGTATTCCCACGAGGGTCGGCGACCGAAGCCGAAGGATGGCAATGGCATGGGGTTCGAAGGTACTCCAAAAACGTGAGCCGGACTAGGACGGGCGTGAGCAGTGAGCGGGAGGGGGATTCTATCGAACGTCTAGCCCGGCGACCAGAGCTGGTGTAACCAGCTTACGCTTGCCCTTGTCCGGCTCACGCTTTTATTGGTTCTTCCCATGTTCCTCAAATACATCGGCTGGCTGTTCCTGGCGGTGGCCGGCGCCATCGCCTGGGGCATGCTTGCCCTCCATAGGGGCGAGACCATCAGTGCGGCCTGGCTGGTGCTTGCCGCCGTCGGCACTTACCTGCTGGGTTATCGGTTTTACAGCCGGTTTCTGGCCAACCGGGTGTTCGGCCTCAACGACCGTCGAGCTACGCCTGCCGAACGGTTGATGAATGGACGCGACTTCGTACCCACCTCCCGCTGGGTCCTCTTCGGACATCACTTCGCCGCCATAGCCGGAGCCGGACCGTTGGTTGGGCCGGTGCTCGCGGCCCAGTTCGGCTACCTGCCTGGTACGATCTGGCTGGTGTTCGGAGTGGTGCTCGGAGGGGCGGTGCAGGACTTCATCATCCTGTTCGGCTCCATGCGGCGGGACGGGAAGTCGTTGGGACAGATGGCAAAGGAGGAGACCGGACCGGCGACCGGCCTGCTGGCAATGGTCGCGGTGCTCTCGATCATGGTCATTCTTCTGGCAGTCCTGGCACTCGTGGTGGTGAACGCATTGAAAGACAGCCCCTGGGGCGTCTTCACCATTCTCTGCACCATTCCCATCGCATTCCTTATGGGCTTCTGGATGAAGGCCTGGCGTCCCGGCCGGACGCTCGAAGCATCGGCCATAGGTGTCGCGCTCCTGCTCCTGGCCCTGGTGGGCGGGCGGTACGTCGCCGAGTCGCCGAGCCTGGCGCCCTACTTCACCGCCTCGGGACTCACCATTGCCTACGGGATCATCGGGTACGGCTTCATCGCCAGCGTGCTGCCCGTCTGGATGCTTCTCTGTCCCCGGGACTATCTCTCCACCTTCATGAAGATCGGCACCATTCTTCTGCTCGCGCTGGGAATCCTTTTCGTACTGCCGCCGCTCAAGATGCCGGCGGTCACTCAATTCATCGATGGTACCGGGCCGGTATTTGCCGGGAAGCTGTTCCCCTTCGCCTTCATCACCATTGCCTGCGGCGCGATCAGCGGCTTCCACGCTCTGGTGGCGTCCGGAACCACGCCCAAGATGCTGACCCGGGAAAGCGACGCACGCCTGATCGGCTATGGGGGCATGCTGATGGAGTCGTTCGTTGCCATCATGGCGCTCTGTGCCGCGGCGCTGCTCGATCCCGGGATCTACTTTGCGATCAACTCGCCGCTGGCCACCCTTGGCGGCAACGCGAATTCGGCGGCGGAAGTGATTCGGGGCTGGGGCTTCACCGTCACCCCCCAACAGATCGAGGGCCTGGCCGCTTCGGTGGGTGAAAAGACTCTGCTGGGCAGGACCGGCGGCGCGCCATCGCTCGCGGTGGGCATGGCGCACATCTTCAGCAGCGCGTTTGGCGCCGGCCTCATGGCGCTGTGGTACCACTTTGCCATCATGTTCGAGGCGTTGTTCATCCTCACTACCGTCGACACCGGGACCCGGGTCGGGCGCTTCATGCTCCAGGAGCTCGCCGGCCACATCTGGCGACCGCTGGGGCGAACCTCCTGGTACCCGAGCACCGTGCTCGCCTCGGCTCTGATTGTGGCCGGATGGGGGTACTTCCTGGTGCAGGGCGTGCTCGATCCGCTGGGTGGGATCAACTCGCTGTGGCCCCTCTTCGGAATCAGCAACCAGCTGCTGGCCGCGGTTGCTCTCTGCGTAGGGACCACCATCCTCATCAAGAGCGGCAAGGCGCGCTACGCCTGGGTGACGCTCCTGCCACTGGCATGGCTCCTGGCCGCAACCCTAACCGCCGGATGGGAAAAGGTCTTTGCGGAAGATCCCCGACTCGGTTTCCTGGCCCACGCGGCTGCCGTCGGTGAGCAGATCGCGGCCGGCACCATGGAAGCGGGACGGGGAGCTCGACTCATCTTTAACGACCGCCTGGATGCCGCGGTCACCATGGTCTTCATGGTGGTGACGGTCCTGGTGCTGCTCTCTTCGGCCAGAGAATGGTTGCTGATCCTGACCCGGCGGAAGCCGGCCAAGGCGCAGGAGTCCCCCTTCGTGGAGACGGCGTATGCGGGGTAGCGCAACCTGGCGGCGCATACTGTCCGGGATCCGGCGGTTGGCCGGGATGCCGGACTACACGGTGTACGTCGAGCATCTTCAGCGGGCACACCCGGATCGCTCGATCCCCTCTGAACGCCAGTTCTATGAAGATTTCGTTCGGGCCCGCTACGGCGACGCCCCCACCCGATGCTGTTGATCCCTCTCAGCAGGCTGGCTCTTTAACGTAGAAATCCACTCGGTCAGCCATTTCCCGGTTCGGGAGATAACAGCGGAGCTGTCGTTGGCCAGGAAGTCATAGCCACCGCGGGCCAGGCTCGAGTCCGCATATACGCCGCGCTGGCGCGCCTCTTCCCTCGCCAGGAGCAGAGCCCGAAGGCTCTCCCGCGTCCCAATCCAGAGCAGTCCATCGGAGGCCCGAATGCCGTAGCGCTTGGGTATCCCGAAGCTGTCGGGAGCCACATACGCCTTGGCGAGAAGCGGAATCATTTCGGGGTCCGTGAAGTATGACAGCAGGGTGAGATACCGCACCCGGAACTCCTCGGTGTCGGCCGCTCGGAACCTGGACGCTACCGAGTCCCCAGCTCCCGCGCCGAGCCGTCCAAGCACCCACGCGTCCCCGTGATCGTAATTCTTGGTTGGAATCCGGCTCAGAATGTCGGCCAGGACAGCGGCATCACCCTGGACCGCCCGCCGGTGTTCCAGTACGATGGCGTTGAGAGAGGGTTGAAGATCCTCAGCTTTGAGGCCGGGATTGTCCGGGAATGGCTGAAAGCCGGCGTTCGCCAGCTGCTGCTGCAGCCTTCTTGCGCTGTCCGCATAGGCAGGGATCCTCAGCTCCGCCAACCGAGTGAGTGCCAGGAGAGCGGTATTCCAATCTCCGCTACCATGCACCGCCGCCCGCATCCGCTGCCAGAGCCGGGGCGCTGTCTTGGAGCCCAGTATGACTCGGACGGTGTCGGCAGCTGGGCTGCCTGCCCTCAGCGCCTCGTGCAGCTCAGAGTACGTCGCCCGGCTCGGTCCAGCCAACCGGACCTGGACCTGACCGGCGCCGGTGGACCAGTCGAGCGCGCTCGCTGACACGGCAAAACCGAAAGCTCGAATAACTGCCCTCATCACCTTACACCGTTCCTCGAACAGGCGGCTGCGGCGGAGCGAAGACTCCCAAGGCCCGAGGAAGCACCCGACAGTGTGCGGGTGTTTGGGTGGAGATCTCTCCGTCGACGTTGATATCCATCGGATGGCGAGTTCGAATCTGGAATTCGGTGGCTCGTAACGCTTCCACCGACTGCTTCTCTCCCTGCTGTCCGCGGCGCAATGCCGGCACCAGGGCGATCAGCTCCCACCAGTGGCGCACTTCGAGGGTATAGAGATCCAATCGGGCGTCGTCGATGGCGGCATCCTCCGCGACTGGAAGTGCGCTCCCGTAGTATCTCCCGTTACCGACCACGACCTGAATGGACCGGGAATGCCGGCTGCCACGGCTCCAGCTGATCTCGGCATGAAAGGGACGCGACCGGGCCAGCGCACGGATGGCCGCCACACCGTAGGCGAGCGCGCCCCAGCGTTGCTTGGTCCGATGGGTGAGCGCCTCGGTGATCTGAACGCTCAGGCCGATGCTGGCAGTCGTAAAGAAGTACCGACCGTTCACCCATCCAAGATCGATGGCACGGGTAGTGCCTTGAGCCACGATCTCCGAGGCCTCGGTCAGCGAGCTAGGGATGCCCAGGGTTCGAGCCAGATTGTTAGCGGTGCCCACAGGGATGACGCCCAGGGGAAGACCCGTCCCCACCAGCCCTTGAAGTGCGGCATTGAGGGTGCCATCACCGCCGGCGACGATGACGCGGTCGAGCCCCTCCTGCTCGCTGCGTATAATGTCGCCCAATCGCGCCGGATCGTACGACGTCACGGACACGAGGTCCAGCCCCATGGCCGTCAGAGTGGCCTCGGCTTCGTCGGCGGCCTCCTGGGCCCGCCGAGCACCAGGGTTCACCAGATATAGGGCGCGCGATGGCATGGGTGAATGTACCCTGGTCCAGGGTCTCGGTCCCCGGTCCCCCGGTCCCGCGCCACCACGTGACCTCGGACCCGGCCAGTCGCCCACGACCCTATATCTTTGCGGCATGCACGCCGAGCCCGCCCGTTTCCACGAGTCGAACCTCTGGTCGACCCCGATCCGCGACCTCGGGCTTACCCTCGAGGGTACCCGGCTGGAGCCGATCCTCGCCGAGTTCAACGAGGAGCTCCGCCGGGCCGGCATTACCCGGGTGCGGCCCCGGTTCTATCTGTCCACCGAGTGGGGGGTCCCGTTCGAGACCGTCGCCATCGCCATACCCTTCTACCTTGCCCGGCCAGACCTGACCGCACTGCACGCCGAGCTGGTGGGACACGTGGAGGGGTTCAACCGGGCGGACATTCTGCGGTACCTGCGTCACGAGATGGGCCACGTCATCAATTACGCCTATCGGCTCTACGATCAGGAAGAATGGGTGAAGCAGTTCGGTTCCATCACGCAGCCCTACTTCGAGGAATACCGGCCCGAGCCGTTCAGTCGCCGCTATGTACGGCACCTTCCGGGTTGGTACGCTCAAAAGCACCCGGATGAAGACTGGGCGGAGACCTTTGCCGTCTGGATGACCCCAGGACTGGACTGGCGCGGGGAGTATGGTGGCTGGCCAGTCGCCTATGCCAAGCTCACGTACTGTAGCCGGACGATGACGGCGCTCCGGGAGCAGGACCCCGTGGTCACCAGCAGTGAGCTGGACGAAGATGTAGCCGATATCGAGTACTCGCTGGACCAATACTACGGTAGAGCCGTCGACTCACCTGGCGAGCTACCGCCCGGGCTGGACGGCGCCTTACGCGCGATCTTCGAGGACCTGGGGAGCACCGAGGGATTGTCGCTGGACGACCCGCTCCGTCCGGCGGCCGATCTCATCCGCCGGCTGGAGCCCGAGCTGATGGCCAACATCTTCCGCTGGACTGGCCACTTTCCCGAGCGGACTCGGGTACTGCTGCGGTACCTGGCGGATCGCGCCGCCCAGCTGGAGCAGGGCTACCCGTCGAACCGGGAAGACTCCGCCATCATGGCGCTGACGACACTGGTGACCGGGCTCGCAATGAATCACGTTCAACGCGGAAGTTATTTGCCCTAGCATTTCACCACCGAGGTACAGAGGACACAAAGGGATCGAATACCCAGTCGAGCTCACCATCGCGCTCGCGACTATCCCGGAGACCTTATTTGAGGTTCCCCTCCACCCCCTCCAACTACACTAGAAAAATCTTTGATGGAGATGGATCCCTCAGTGTCCTCCGTGCCTCTGTGGTGAAAAAAGGTGGAACGGGGTGAAGAAGCGGCCTACCTGCGGTAGCGTTCGAGTGCAAGCTCGACGATGCGCTCGATCAGCTTGGGGTACTCGATGCCGGCTGCCGCAGCAGACATCGCGAACTCGCTGGAACGCTCGAGGTAGCAGCTGGCGTTGACCTCCAGCACGTAGATGTCGCCGGTATCGGTGAGCCGAAGATCCACCCGCCCGTAGTCGCGTACCCGGAGCGCGCGGTAGGCATCCACCGCCACTTTCTGTAGACGGGCGCGGAGCTCGTCGGGCAGGTTTGCGAGCACCGACTTCGTGCCTTTGAACTCCTTGCTCCGCTCATCCCACTTGGCTTTGCTGTCGAGGACCTTGGGCACGCCCTCCGGGAAGCCGGTAAAATCCACCTCCACCGGGGGCAGGGCCTTGGGCTGACCGTTGCCCAGCACGCCGACATAGAACTCGCGTCCATCGATGAACTCCTCGGCCAGGGCAGAGTCGTTCAGCTCTTTTCGAATGGCGTTCACTCGCTCCATCAGCGCCACCGCATCGTGGACCAGCGACTTCCCCCCAATCCCGAGGGAGGAGTCGGAGCGAAGCGGCTTGACGAAGAGCGGCATCCGGAGATTGCCTCCGGTCTCGAATGCCTGCTGGCGGGAGAAGACCGCGAACCGCGGATACAGAATGTCCTCGAAGGCGAGGAGCTTCTTGGTGAGTCCCTTGTCCTGGCTGAGATAGAGCTCGCCCGGTCCGCTTCCGGTGTACTTGAGACCCAGCAGATCGAGTAAGCCGGTGACGGGGATGTCGCCAAAGACATTCTCGCCGAACATCTCCATCAGGTTGAAGACCAGATCGGGTCTCCGCCTCGACAGCCCGGCGATCAGTCGCTTCACATCCGCGTGCACTCCCAGAACGGACACGCGATGCCCCAGGCTGCGAAGCGCCTTGGCCACCTGCGGGACCACGGCCTCGTAGTCCTTCGAGTTTTCATCTTCGCTGTCGAGATAGGTCAGGACGGTGATCTTCATGCTCGCTCACTCCGCCAGATCCATGCCCCAACGCGCCAGAGACACCGGCAATCCACCATACCACATCAACTGGTCGTGAAACGCCCGAAGATTCGTTCCCGAGCCGTTTCGCTGCCGGTAGGCTTCACGCAGACTCAACAGCTCCCGCCGGCCCACCGCGTAGGACAGCTGGTAGGTGGGCCAGGCGCAATAACGGCGAACTTCGGCCTCCGCGTTGTGCCGCTCGATGGGCAGATGCTCGACCATGTAATCGCCGGCCTCCTTCGGAGTCATCCCCCGGGTGTGGAGACCTACGTCCAGCACCACCCTGACCGCCCGCCAGAGGAGATTGACCAGCTGAAATAAGCGCTCCTGGTCGGTCCGATAGAAGCCGGTCTCCGCCATGAGCTGCTCGCAGTAGAGGGCCCAACCCTCCACCATGATCGGGCTCCAGATATGGCGGCGA
This sequence comes from Gemmatimonadales bacterium, assembly GCA_025929805.1. Taxonomy (GTDB): domain Bacteria; phylum Gemmatimonadota; class Gemmatimonadetes; order Gemmatimonadales; family GWC2-71-9; genus CAVVWJ01. The sequence continues at coordinate 13,312 of JAICPP010000033.1, forward strand.
ACCTCCGACCCCAGCTCCTGCATGGTGAGGAGCTGAAGATGGTGGCCCGGGTACACCTCGTGGGCGACCATGACCGGCAGGGTGTGCCGGCAGTGACCTCGCCGTTGCTGGGCAAACACGTCGGGCGATAAGGTCGGATCCGGTTTGGTCACATAGAAGCGCCCGGTCTGCTGCCGCAGATACACCGGTGGCGGCTCGTAGGCCGCAAAGGGCACCAGGGCAGTCAGGTAGCTGGGCGTCGTCACCACATCCACCCCACCCTCGGGAACCCGGATCAGGTCGTGCTCGGTAATGAAGCAGTACGCTCGCTCGACTTCGGAGCGGTATGCGGGGAGTAGATCGTCCGGCGGTGGGCTGTCGTTCCGAAGCTCATTGACCAGCTCGCGCCAGGGACGCCGGTCCAGTCGGCTTGCCAGGACACTGATCTCCGCCGTGACCTCCTCCTGCAGCCGGAGTCCATATCGCCATAGCTCGGCCGGACCGGCCATCACCGCATGCTCGTGATGCAGCAGGCGGCTGAACTGCTCCTCGCCGGTGGCGAATGCCTGAACATCCGGGCTGGGCTCGATTTCGTCACGGAGCGCGGCACCAAAGCCGAGCAGCGACTTGAGCGCGGCCTCTCCCGCACGCGTGAGCTCATCCGCCAGATCCGGGGCGACACCACTGAAGACGCCTACCACCTGCGCGATCAGCTCGCCGCCGCCGCCCAGCATGGCCAGTGCGGTATCGACGAAGATCGATGGCGGCTCATCGAGCGTCGCTCGCGCCGCGTCCACGAACTCGGGCGCCGCCTGGAGCCGGCTCAGGACTGCCGACACCTTGGCGGCTGGTTCCGGCTCGCTCCGGGCCAGCAACGAGTAGAGGCCCTGGAAGAGATGGGTCAGCCAGAACCCTGGATTCCGGATGTGGGGCCGTTCGTGCTCCAGACGATAGATGGTGCTGCGAATCTCGCCGAGGAGTGCGGTACGATCGATCTCGTCCTGGAGATCATCCGGGTCAAGCTCTTCGATCGCTCCGGCAACCGACCGGAGCGCGGACAGATGCCCTCGCGTGGTCTCGACATCGAAACGCCCGAGCCGGCTATCCTCGGATACGAGTCCGGCAGAGCTGGCTGATGCCGGATCGAAATGATATTTGAGATCCAGGTAAGACCGGCAGAGGTCGTCTACGGCGGGCACTCAGCCACGGCTCCGCTTCGCCGTCACCTCGGAATGGTCTCCGATGCTCGCGCTCCCTTCAAAATCCTCGAGCACGACCGCATTGCCCAGCAGTGACCCCTCGAGTCCCACCCCGTGGAGGCGCGCGTCTCGGCCGATGATCGCGTTCCTGACCCGGCTGTTGCTGATGGTAGTGCCCTGCTCCACCGACACATTGGGGCCGATCTCGCTGCGCTCGATCGTCACCCCGTCCTCGATGTACACCGGTTCATGAATCGTCACCCCGGGAAAGTCGATTCGACGGGCGGCACCCTGGCGCAGCAAAATCTCGTTGGTCTCCAGCAGGGTATCCAGCTTGCCACAGTCATACCAGCCGCCTACTTCGGCCGTGAGTATCCGCTTGCCGTGCTCGATCATCCATTGAAAGGCATCGGTCAGATACCACTCCCCCTTGTTGGCCGGACTGGCGAGCACATGATCGATGCCCTTCCATAAGCTGTCGACCGCGCGAATGTAGTACAGGCCGATGTTCGCGAGCTTCGAGATCGGGGTCGACGGTTTCTCCACAATCCGGGTCATGTAGCCTTCGGCGTCGGTGACGACCACGCCGAACCGTTGGTAGTCCTCCACCTCCTTGGCCCAGATGATCCCATCCGCATCAGTGCGATTCACCAGCGTCAGATCGGCCTCGAACACGGTGTCCACGAAGATGATTAGGACCGGACCGTTGACGTGGGGACGCGCCAGGTTGATGGCGCCCGCGGTGCCGTCCTGGACCCTCTGCTCGATGTATCGCGAAGGGATCCGGTAGCGGGCGCGGGCAAACGCCTCGACCTGTTCCTTCAAATGGCCGGTGATGAAGATCAGCTCGGTGATATCGAGACCCTCGAGCCGATCCATCACCCAGTCCATCACCGGCCGCCCCGCGACTTTGAGCAGCGGCTTGGGGACCAGGTGAGTATGAGGCCTCAAGCGGGTGCCTTTGCCGGCCAGGGGAATGATCACTTGCATCGTCAACCTCGCCCGTAGCGATCCTCGAGGCGCACCAGATCGTCGAGCTCGGGCGTCGAGGCCTCGAGCACGTCGCTATCCACAACTGCCTCGATCTGGTGGACCAGCTTGGCAGGGATATGCACCGTGTCGCCCGCCTTGAACGGTCGGGACACCAGGGTATCACCCGGCCGGGTGCGCAGGATCAGCTCGCCCCTGAGCACGTGCATGGTCTCGTCTTTGAAATTGTGGTACTGCAGGCTGAGCACATGCCCGGCCCTCACGTGAAGCATCTTACCGACGTAACGCTCGGTGCGAGCCCAAATCAGCTCATATCCCCAGGGCTTCTCCACCCGGTACGGTACGTCGGGCACTTCAATGTTCCGCGTGAATGAATTTCAGCATGGGCGGGAATATAGGAGGGGAAGCGGGTACGCGGGGAAGCGGGTAGGCGGGGAAGCGGGGTAAGTGGAGGACATTGTAGAGATCGTTTGTAAATGGGTGAGCGAGTCACACTGCGGCACTTACGGTCCTATCCGCGTACCCGCGTACCCGCTTACCCACTTACCCGCCTCAAAACGCCGGCTCAAAGCTGAAAGTCCAGCGAAACTCGAGCTTCTCATCGTCGACACCGCGGTCCTGCGCCAGCTCGGGCCGGCTGACATAGAGCGGGAAATCAAACCGAGTGCTGAATCGCGTATCGCCGATCCGATGCTCGGCCCGGAAACCGACTCCGGCGTCTGCCAGGAGACGGACCCGGCCGCTGGTGAGGAGCTGAGCCGTTCCCCCGATACCATGGGAGACATCCGTAAAAGCGGCGAGCGCCACTCGCTGGAACAGATGCGCATCGGGCTGCGTCAGTATGGTCCGTTCCAGCTCGAGATTGAGGGCGACGATCGCCGCGGTAGAAAGCCGTGGGTCGGCTCCCCGGACGCCCGCGCCTCCCTGAGAGTGATAGTGAAAGTCATCACCGACCAGCAGCGCGCCCCGCGAGCGCAGGAACGGGTTGTAGAGCTGCTCGAATGGATCGGAGCCCTGAAAGTAGATCTGCCGTTGCTTGGTGGCGTCGTTGCTGCCGAAGCCGGCTCCGATGTACGCTCGAGCTCCCATGCCGAGCAATCTCCCAAGCTGCCGCCGCGCGCTGCCCTCGAGAAAGCCGCGGAAGTAGAAGGGATCCAGCTCCGGCCTTCCGCTCGCTGCCAGGCCATCCCGGTTGTAAGCCAGCCCGCCGCCCAGAGAGCTGCGCAGCTTCAGCTGCCACTTCCCGGCTTCGGTGGCCACTCCACTCCCCAACCGCAGCTCGACGATGTCGACGTCATCGTAGTATCCCCGATCCAGATAGCGGAAATCGTCCACCGCCACCCACTGCAGACTGGCGCGATGAGCCCAGAGAGGACCGAAGGTGAGGTGAGCTCGTCGCGACCGCTCGAAGCTGGCGTGGGCACCGTAGCGTCCCTCGATGTTATAGATGTCGAAAACCTGGACCTGGTTTGGTCCTCGTAATTCCACCGGATTCCGCCGTCGAATGAAGAAGTCGGTGTCCTCGACCCCATCATCCACACCCCAGCCGGTGCTTACGGTCAACAGCGACTGGTTCTGTTCATAGCGCCCCATATAGTCGGTCAGGCTCCGAACTCCCACAGTTACTCCACCAGCCTGATTGTACCAGACTGTGGGGTGCAGGCCGGCAGTGAGCCGGTCACGGCGCGAGCGAGTGGAAAAGTAGGGATGAAAATAGGATTCGATGCCTGGCTTGGAACCAAAGATCCGGGTCAGGAGCCCACCCAACCGCCTTCGATTGTTGAGCATGTTCCAGTCGTGGGTCCGGGTTCGCGGGTCCAGAACTACCTGCTTCGGTTTGCTCCGGGTTCTGAGCGTCACCCACTCGCGTTCGGCCATTCCCCGCGCCCGCACCATTGTGGTGTCGCGCTCGGCAACCACGGCTACTTCGACGGGTATCCGCCCTTCCGCCTTCCTCACCACTTCGACCCGGGTGACCCAGCCGGTCGGTAGCTCCACCGCCCTGACCGTGCTATCCGCCCTCTCCCTTCTCTCTATCCTCTCCGTCTTCACCTTCCCTACCTCGTAGTCGTACAACATCGTCGAATGCAGCCACTGGGCAAAGAAAGTGGAGAGATCGCGCCGAGAGACCTCCTCGGCCACCGACCGGAATGTGGCCTCATCCACATGTTTGAGCTTCCAGCGATCGTAAAACGTTCGGAGGATCCGGTGCATTGTGACATCGCCCACGATGTAGCGGAGCTGGTGGAAAAACAGCTCGCCCCGTGAGTAGATGGCGGTGTTGTAGGAGTTGAAGTCGCGGTAGGCCTCCGCTACCAGACTGGGCGGCTCGGAATAGTCCTCCAGGTCCAGCTCCAGAATCCCTGCTTCGGTGTTCTCATACGCCTCGCTCCTGCCGAGCACCTCCCAGAACCAGGTGGTCTGGAAGCTGGTGAAGCCCTCATCCAGCCACCCTTCGCGCCATTCGTTGTTGGCGAGAATCCCCATGGTGTAGTTGTGCCCCAGCTCGTGCACGATGAGGCCCTGATCGGCGGAGCCGTTCATCATCATCATGGGGAACTCGGTGCCACCACCCTCGATTCGGTGCAGGTTGGTGATCTGGGGCCAGGCAAAGGGGCCGAACAGCCCATGGAGCCAGTTCAGCGCGGCCTGGGTGCGCTCGACGGCTATTCCACTGCCCCAGGTCTCTTCGTCACCTGGCTGGTACAACACGTGAATGGCCACGTCCCCAAAGCGCCCTCCCTCGTAGCGGTAGTCGGGGTTGAGTGAGAAGGCGAAGTGATGCACGTCCTCGGCATGCCAGCGGATCTTCTTTCGCCCGGCTGCTGCTCCCTCGCACGCGGAGGCGGGCGTACTCGTGCCGTAGTGGGTGCGCTGGTACTCCGGCGGGTGCGACTGGTTTCGGTTGGCCCGTTCCCAGCCGGGATCACCGCAGACCGGCACACCGGTCGCGCCCATCACCTGATCCTGAGCGATGTCGAGGTCGACCTGAAATGAGGCGAACTCGCCGTAGAATTCGCCGGCGGGATAAAGCGGATGCTCCTGCCAGCCGAGCCGGTCGTAGACCACCACCTTGGGGTACCACTGCGCAAAGTCGAATCGGCGGCCCTGGCGCCCTTGCCGCCGCGGCAGTGTCGATGGACGGGCATCCCACGCCATCTCCGCCGTCAGGGATTCTCCGGGGGCCAGCGGCCGAGGGAGCACGAATCGCACGATCGTGCTGTCGGGGGCAAACGGGTAGATCGCCCGCACCGGCGAGTCCATGATGCGTACCTCGCGCACATGGTTGAAGGCGAAGTGAGGGTCCTTCAAGTCATTGAATCGGCGGCGGCCCTCCGCCGAGTCCGCGGCTGCCCAGCGGGATCCGGGGCGGAAGGCGTTGAGGTAGAGATGGAGTGAGAACGATGTGAGCGTATCGGGCGACTGGTTGGTGTAGCGGATCCGCTGGGTGCCGCTTAGCACGCCGCTCCGCTCGTCCAACCGGGCCTGGATCTCGTAGGCCACTTCCTGCTGCCAGTACCGGTTGGGGGCTGCTACGGCTGCGGTCTGCTGGATCAGGAAGAGCGCTGCGACGATCACGATGAGCTCGAGTTCAAGTGCCGGTTAGGTCGAACACCGGCGGAAACATAGGTGCCGCCGGAGAATTTGGCACCACGATGCGCGGGTCGGGTTCAGGCGGGTGAGATGGAACGAGCTAGCATACGTCGCCGATCAAGAGAAGCATGCGGATCGCATCATGGCAGACACGTATCTCTCGCTCCGGGTTCATCTGGTTTGGGCCACCAAGAACCGGAAGCCTTGGCTCGATCCCGCATGGCGATCCCGGCTATACGCGTGTGCGGCCGCCGTGATTGCACGCAGAGCCGGAAAGCTTCTCTGCGCCGGTGGAGCCAGGGACCACATCCATTTGTACCTGGAGCCCCCAAGCACGCTGGCGCTGTCAGAGCTGGTGACGAGCATCAAGACGACGACGTCCAAGTGGATCCACGACACCTTCTCCCATCGACGAGATTTCAGATGGCAACACGGCTACGGCGCCTTCAGCGTCACCCCGTTTGATGACGAACGCATCCGAGACTACATCCGAAATCAAGAGAAGCATCACCGGGAACAACGGTTTACCCACGAATACGTCTCTTTGCTGGATCGGCATGGCATAACCTACGATCCGGCACACGTCGTGGATTGATGCGACCCGAAACGATCGTCTTAGCCGCCACCATCGTGCCTCGGCAACGAAATAGGACGTGAAATTCCGGTCCGAAGGACCGGTGAATACAACGAGGGCCACCCTCCTGGGTGGCCCCTGTGTGATCGACCGCCAATCGTGCGACGTCAATCCGGAACATGTGCCGCGTCATAGGTTACCCCGTGGCGTTCGAGGATGGCCCGGTATTCGCCCCCAAAGCGGTGGTGTCGATGATGATGTTCCTGG
>JAICPP010000227.1 GCA_025929805.1 Gemmatimonadales bacterium
AATGTGTACACGGTTGAGGTCCCCGGCCCCGGCCGAGTCGTGGGTGCTACCATAGACGCTCGCAATCGGCTTCCGGATGTTCGGCGGGAGAACAACAGCTGGATGGCAAGTACGGGCGAAACGAAAGAACGGGCGGAACTACTCGGTCCTCAGCTGCCATAGCCCGCTGAGCATGTCGATCGCGTAGAGCGAGCCGTTGGCAAGTTGGACACCCCAGGTGTACGTGTTTCGGGCCCCACCGGGACGAACCTGGCCCAGGAGCCGCCCCGACAGGTCGCCCGAGAGCGTGCCTGAGACGTCGAGAGCAACGACTCCCCCGTTGTAGTAGGCCGCGTAGAGGATCTGTCTGGCCTCATCCATCCAGAAGTTGTGGGCGCCGGCCCCGTTAAGATGGAAGAATGCCACCTCCCGAGGGTTGGCCAGGTCGAACACATCCACGACATGGATGTCTCCGCTCGACTGCGACCCAATGACGCCGGGCCCTTCCTGACCGACAAAGAGATAGCGGCGCTCGCCGGTGACGGGATTGTGGAACCACCAGCCATTATGAGCCGCCACACCGGTCCTGCTGGTCCCCGAGGTCACCACTCGGCTGACCTCCACAGGCGAACCCGGTGATCCTCCGCGAATACCGTTTCCGACATCGTAGATGATGACTCCTTCATCCCAGGCAAATACGAACGCCAGCCCGTCACGGACAAAGGTGTCGTGAATGCCGTAGTTAGGCTCGATGGGTGTCCGGCTCACCAGGACCGGCGTGGTCGGCTGAGTCACATCGTAGATCAGGAGCGCCGGCTGGTCCTCGGTCTGATTGCCGCTGAAGCCCGGGTTGAGTGCGGCGAAGGCGTAGGTCCGCCCGTTGATGGTTGACAGCGTGACGGTGTGCACCCCCGCCGGTCCAATCAAGGCCGAGCCGAGTGGCCTTGGGTTTGCCGGATCGCTCAAGCTATAGGTATAGACGCCCCCATCGAACCCCCGCTCGCCACTCAGGACCAATAGCTGGCCGTCGTCACTGACCTGTACGTCACTCACGGTTCCGATTTCCGGAACCGTAACCGAACCTACCAGCGCAGGTGCACCCGAGGCGTTCAGCGACCATACCTTCAAGACATCGCCCAGCTCGTCCCGGAATCCCCAGGTGCCCGTATAAGCGTAGTTCCCATGCACCCACAGGTCCGAGCTGAAGCGCTCCGGAACATTGTTGCCTCCGCCGACCACGCTCAGCGTGACCGGGCCCGGCAGGACAGTGGCTGTGGCACTGAAGGATACAGGCGAGCCGTTCAGGCCAGCGACCTCCGCCTGAGCCACCTGCTCTCCTTCAGCCGGGCCGAGCGTGAACTCGGCTGAGGCAATTCCGGAGCCGTTAGTAGTAGATGAATTGGGTGAGATGGAGCCTCCACCGGTCACCACCAGCCAATTCACCGGCACGCCGGGCACGTTATGTCCCGAGGCGTCGGTCACTCGGATGCGCAGTGAGTCGAGCAGCGGAGTGCCGGCCTCCCCACTTTGACCGCTCCCACTGATCGGTTCGACGTTGGCTGCAACCAGTGGCTGGACCTGAGCGTGCGCGGTGAATACCACGGGTCCGGTGAGCACGCCGGCTTCGGCCTGCGCTTGTTGATCACCCTCGTTGGGCCCAAGAATGAACCGGGCCGACGCGATGCCTATGGAATTGGTCGTCGAGGTTGTTGGAGAGATCTGTCCACCTCCGCTCACCACCGACCACGACACGGAGACGCCGGGGATTGCGTTCCCGTTAGCGTCGGTCACCAGGACCTTCAGAGAGTCCGAGAGTGGCGTACCCACGATGCCGCTCTGCTCGTCGCCTCCGACCGCCTCCATGTTGGAGGGGACAGGCTGCTGGACGTCCGTACTGTCACTGCAGGCCACTGCTGCAACCAGCAGTACAAACCGCCCCGCACTTGTCCTATTCATGGTCTCCATGTTGTCCCCTGCCCTCCGCCTGCGCCGTGTCCTGGGCCACACCGTACCGTCCCATGCGATGCAACGGCATGCCGATGCTCACGCGGGCTCCCAGGCTGATCGACCAGAACGTCGTCTTGCCGTAGAAGCCTTGGGCGTCGAACAGGCCACCACCCACGTCGGCTATCCGGCCATAGGACAACTCGATAAACGGAACCATGCCTATCCTATCCAACGGTTCCAGTTGATAGCCGTAGCCCGCCGTGTGGATGGTCCACCGGGTTGTGCCCAGGATCGAGTTCTCCAGGTGAGGCCTGAGCGAACGAAACAGGCTGGAGGTTCGCTCCTCTTCCGGGCGTTCGGTTCGCTCAAACCGGTAATGGAGACGGTTCCGGCCTGGCTTCCATGCACCTTCTGCCAACACGCTATGGAACACGAAGAATCCTTCCGCTTCCGAGGTGCGGGCCCACTCGACCAGGCCGTATACCGGCACCTTCGTCACCCTTCCGGACCACCGGGCCGAGACGCTCCATTTCTCCTGATCAGGACCAGAGCCGGGTCGGTGCTCCGGAGAGGTGACTTGGGCATGGGAGCCCTGTATTTCGAGCTCACTTAAGGGAAATAGCGTCAGCCGGGCCGACCAGGAGTCACCGAACCGAGAGATGCGGGGCCATTGGCCAGGGCGTTCGGGCTCGTCGCCGTTGAACAGACCACCCTCGGCCAGCACCGGCCCGGCGCGCACGCCCAGAACGGCCACCGAGCGCTCCAGGATTTGGGCAAGGTGATGATTTACCGGATACCGAAGCGCCGGGCGAGACATGGGGTCATCGGTGCCGAAGGGAGCAAAGCCCTTTCCCGCCGCCAGGCTCACGACGCCAGGACCAATGCGCTGCTGGAGGCTGAGGACGATCTCGTGCAGGTAGGTATGGGGATGCCGGCGATCGATGAAGCCCTCTCCCCAATCTCCCGGCGTGAGCTCGCCGTCGGGTATCGTGATCCCCTCCAGATTGACCGTCGCAAGCAATCGGACTCTCTGGAAACCGCCGTGGGCCATGATAGTGGGCTGCACTACCCGAATCTCACCCAGCGCCCCACCCCGGGGCACCGGATCTGCACGGGTATAAACCGGTACCGCATTGGCTCCGAAACGGATCCAAGGTGAGCTTTGGGCCCGGCCATGAGACGGGAGAAAGAGGGCCACGAGCAATGTCACCCTGAGCCCATTCGCTGCGCTCAGGGTAAACTCCGCGAAGAAAGGCTTCCTCAGAGCTTGCCCTGAGCAAGGCGAAGGGATGATAGGGATCACATCCCTGTCAATCCGACTCGGCTATGGCGCCCCGGCCGGCGGTAAGGCTCGCCTTGAGGAAGTCGCGGTTCATGCGGGTAATGGTGTCGATGCTGATCAACTTGGGGCAGGCTTCCTGGCATTCACCATAAAGAGTGCACCCGCCGAAATGTTCGATGTCCATCTGAGCCACCATCCGGAGCGCCCGGCGGTAACGCTCCGGCTGACCCTGGGGCAAGAGGCCGAGGTGAGCCAGCTTTGCGGCCGTGAACAGGGACGCCGAGCCATTGGGACAGGCGGCCGCACAGGCGCCACAAGCGATGCACTGCGCCGCGTCCATCGCCGTATCTATTGTCTCCTTCGGAATGAGGATGGTGTTTCCATCCGGTGCACCGCCGGTGGGAGCGTTAATGTAGCCTCCCGCCTGAATTATGCGGTCCAGGGCCGTCCGATCCACCACCAGATCGCGCAGGATTGGAAAGGCGCGAACTCGCCATGGCTCTACCGTAATCACATCACCGTCCTTGAAGCTGCGCATGTGCAGCTGACAGGTGGCGGTTCCTCGCATCGGTCCGTGGGCTACGCCGTTGATCATCAGGCTGCAGGAGCCACAGATCCCCTCCCGGCAGTCATGATCGAACGCGATGGGAACTTCTCCCCGCTGCATCAGCCGCTCGTTCACGACGTCGAGCATCTCGAGGACCGACATGTCGGGGCTGATGTTTCCCGCGTCATACTCGACCAGGCGGCCCGGGGCAGCCGGGCCGGCCTGGCGCCAGATCCGGAGAGTGAGGTTCACTTATAACTCCGCTGCGCCAGTGACACATACTCGAACTGCAGCGGCTCTTTATGAAGCTGCGGCTCACGATCCGGCCCGGCGTACTCCCAAGCGGCCACGTAGGCGAACTCCTCGTCGTTTCGCAGCGCTTCGCCATCGGCCGTCTGATACTCCACCCTGAAGTGGCCGCCGCAGGATTCTTCGCGGTGGAGGGCATCGCGGCACATCAGCTCGCCCAATTCCAGGAAGTCCGCCACCCGCCCTGCCTTCTCCAGCGCCTGATTCAACTCGGCATCGCTGCCGGGGACGTTGACATCACGCCAGAACTCCGCCCGAAGCTCGGGAATCCGGACCAGCGCCTGGCGCAGGCCTTCCGCGCTCCGAGCCATGCCGCAGTAGTCCCAAAGCAGCTTTCCCAACTCCCG
>JAICPP010000202.1 GCA_025929805.1 Gemmatimonadales bacterium
CAAGCCGCGCCCGGCGCACGACTGCCGGTCTATGCCTGTCATAAGACCCATGAGCGTGCGGCCCAGATCTTCGACCGTTGGCCGCGCCAGGGTCGGGTGCTGGAGATGGCGGCCGGCAGTGGAGCCTTTGCCCGCCGCTTGGTGGAGCTGGGTTTTGCGGTGGAGGCCTGCGACCTCTTCCCGGAGCAGTTCCGGGTACCCGAAGTTCCGGTCAAGTATGCCGACCTTTCTGAGCGGCTGCCCTATCCAGACGCGAGCTTCGAGTTCCTCTCCTGCCTGGAGGGCATCGAGCACCTGGAAGATCAGTTCGCATTCGTCCGCGAGTGCTGGCGGGTTCTACGGCCGGGCGGCCGCCTGCTGATGTCCACCCCGAACGTCCTGGGGCTGGCCTCGCGCTGGCGTTTCTTCTGGACCGGGTTTTTTCCGCTGGCCACACGGCCGATCAATGAGCACCGGAAGGCTCCGGTCCATGATCACATCCACCTGATTACTTATTACGAGCTGCGCTACATTCTGCGCACCACCGGCCTTACCATCGTCGAGGTTACCACCGACCGCATTCGCAAGTACGGCTTGCTCCACAGTTGGGCAGTGCCAGTGGTGTGGGTAGCAACCCGCCTGGCGCTTCGTGGGGAAGCCGACTCTCGGCAGGCTCAATCCAATGCCGAAATCGCTGCACATCTGCTCTCCCCCGATTTGCTGTTCGGACGCACCCTCATGGTGGTGGCGCAGAAGCCGTCTTGATCAATGGGACCGGCGACCGTTCCACTCACCGTGGTTATCCCGACATTGAATGAGGCGGATCAAATTGCCGAGTGCATCGGCCGGGCTTCATGGGCTGACGAGATCATCGTCGCAGACGCGGGCTCGACCGATGACACCGTGTCCGTGGCCCGAGGGCTCGGTGCGCGAGTGCTCGAAGCCACCGGGCCTACTATCGCCGCCCAGCGTAACGCCGCCATTGCCGCCGCGAGAAATCAGTGGGTGCTCGCCGTCGATGCCGACGAACGGATTACCGAGCAGCTTCGGGAAGAGATCGTGCGGGTGGTAACTAAGCCGATGCACCCCGCATACCGGATCCGCCGGCGAAACTTCTACCTGGGAAGGGTGCTCACCCGGGGCCATTGGGGGAAGGATTGGGTTACCCGGTTGTTTACGCGGGAACGGCGGTATGTCGAGCGCAGAGTGCACGAGCGCCTCGAGTCAGTGGCCGATGCGGGTCGGCTCGAGGGGTATCTGGACCACATTCCTTATCGGAACCTTTCCCACCAGATCGATAAGATGAACCGTTACGCCCACTGGGGCGCTGAGGACCTCTACCAGGCCGGGCAGCGTGCCGGGGTCTGGGATCTCACCGGCCGTCCTCTGGGCCGCTTCCTTCGGGCCTACTTTCTCCAGGGCAGCTGTTTGGATGGAAGGTTTGGCCTGGTCGCGTCGGCGCTAGGGGCATATACGGCCTTTCTCAAGTATGCTCACTTGTGGGCGCTGGAACGACGGCGTGAATGAGTCGGCCGCTTAGCGTTGCGTTCCTCACTTCCGCCCGGTCGTGGCGAGGATCGGGCGTGAGCCTCTCCAACATTGCCACCGGACTGACAGCTCGCGGCCACCTGGTTCATATGCTCGCCGGGGAGGACCCGGTTGTCGCGGCCTTCCGGGAGAGGGGCCTCGTGTCCACTCCGGTGCTCGCGGGGCGTACCAGTGTCGCCAGCGCCAGTACATTGGCTCGATCTCTTCGCACCATCTCCGCTGATTGTTTGGTGGTGGACCGCCCCCGGGACCTTCGCCTGGGAGCGCTGGCCTCCCTGAGCTATCGAGTGGCGCTGATCAACCGGTACAATCTCAGCCGCCGTACTCCACCGCGTGATTTGCTAAGCCGGCTGGCGTACCGGGCGGTTCGTCTCACCATCTTCAACAGTGAGACCAGCGCTCGCCGTGCGCTCGCACAAGCCGGCTATATGCGCCGGCGCCCTCATCGGGTTATCTGGAATGGAGTGGGCTCCGAGTTTCACCCGAATCCTCAGGCCGCCGAGGAGTTTCGCGCCAGGTTCGGCCTGATCGGACAGGAGTTCATCCTGGCGGTTGGCTCGCTCACGGCCGACAAGCGTTACGATTTCCTTTTCGATGTCCTGACCCGACTGGGAGCAAAGGCGCCGCTCCTGGTGATTTGTGGAGCCGGTCCGCTCATGGAGGAGCTGCGCAAGCGTGCGGCTGCTCTCGCACTCGACGTTCGCTTCCTGGGACTGGTTCCAGCGGGGCTGCTGCCTGGTGCGTACAGCGCGGCAACCGCTCTGGTTCACGCGTGTGAGATCGAAACCTTCGGCCTGAGCGTGCTGGAAGCCATGGCCTGCGCCCGCCCGATTCTGGCGGTGGATGGTGGGGCGGTTCCTGAGGTGCTCGGCGGCGCCGGACTTTTGACCCCCGCCAACGACCCCCAGGAGTTCAGCGTGCGGCTGCGGGCGCTCCTCGCCAGCCCTGAGCTGCGCGCAACCCTCGGCAGGGCGGCCCGCCGGCGGGCTCAGGATTTCTCGCTGGACGCAATGCAGGATGCCTATTCAGAGGCGATCGAGTCGATCTAAGGAATGTCCAAGCAACTCCTTCTGGTCTACGATTTCCCCCCGATGGGAGGAGGGATCGCGCGCTGGATGGGAGAATTGGCCAGACGTTTTCCACCGGGAACACTCGTCATCTCGACCGGCCAATACCCAGGCAGTGCCGCAACGGACCCGCAGTTTCCCAACCAGGTTGATCGGTTACCCGTGGCTGCTCGACGACTTCGCACCGTGCAGGGAACGGTGCGCTGGTCTCGGCGCGCGGTTGCCCTGGCCAGGTCCTGTCAGGTCGAATTCGTCTGGTGCGGCAACATCAAACCCGGCGCATATCCCGCACGGTGGATCAGGAGCCGAGTCGGGATTCCGTACGGCCTGATGCTTCACGGTGGCGATCTGCTGATCCTGCGGAATCAGGTCCGGCATTCCTGGGCCAAACGCAAGACGGCTGCGGTTCTCCTTCGTTCTGCTTCCGTGCTGGTGACGAACAGTCTCTGGACTGCCAATCTCTGCCGTGCCGTGCTGGACGACCTCGGAATTTCGGGCCGAGCGGATGCGGTTCGAACGGTAGCTTTGGGCGCCGATCCCAAGCTCTTTCGAACCGGTCTCGATCAAACGGAGGTTCGTGCCCGCTACAAGCTCGATGGCCGACGCTGGTTGCTCTCGGTGGCCAGGTTGACCGAGCACAAGGGAATCGACACCGCACTGCGGGTGTTAGCACGAGTAGCCGGCGACTATCCTGATCTCGGCTACATGGTAATCGGGTCCGGCAACGACTTGGCGCGGCTGAATGGTCTTGTGAGCGAGCTGGGGATTGCTGACCGAGTCAAGTTCCTGGTGGACGTTCCGGATCGCGATCTGGCGCCCCTCTACAACTGTGCCGAAGTGTACCTTGGTCTGTCGAGAGTCATGAACGAAAGGGCGGAAGGATTCGGAATTTCACTCGTGGAGGCATCAGCGTGCGGCTTACCCGTGCTCGCCTCTCGAACCGGCGGTATTCCGGATGCCGTTCGGGACGGCGAAACCGGATTGCTGGTGGATGGCGACCAGCTCGAGCAGATTTCCGGATCGCTTCGGGTGCTTCTCGACGATCGCACACTGGCTCGCCGCCTAGGGGAGGCCGGCCGGCGAGCTGTCGAAGGCCACTACAATTGGGATCGGGTGGCGGCGGACCTGGCCCGGATAGGGCAGGAGCACGGGAAAGGGTGAGACTGTTCGCTTCCGAGGTCAGGCGGCCGAGTCTTCGGGACGCACGCTGATCGCGTAGGTGGGGCAGTTGAGGACGTATGCGCCGTCGATTGGCGACCAGTTTTGAACCGGGGTGAGTACTTCGGCCTTCCCCCGAGCATCGAGGCGGAACACCTGGGGTGCCTGGACCACGCAGGAGCCACACCCGACGCATCTGGCTTCGTCCACCAGAACTCTGAGGCGCCGGGTGGGGTGCATCCCGGGGGTGATACCATCCAGCCTGGTGCCCAGCTGGTCCAGGGTGTTAGACGTGGCGCGGTATCCAGCCTCGATCAGCTCGTGGGTCTTGTCAAAAGCAAACATCGAGATGTGCTCCACCCGTGGCTGTACCAGCACCAATGGGGGACCCTTCCAGTCCCGTAGCTGCGCCTCGATCTGAGTTTGCATCACAATCTCGAGACCGCGGATGTAGGTCGCGGCAAAACCCTGGGTCTCGATTTCGGACCGCAGGACACTGGTGGCCGCAACGTTGATTGCGAGGATGGGACCCTGGCCCAGGGATGCAGCCATTCGCACCGGCAGATTCTCTACGACCGCCCCGTCTACGTACGAGCGGCCGTTGATCTCCCGCGGCGGGAAGATCCCGGGCAAGGCGCAGGAGGCCGCCACGGCATCGGCCACCCGGGCGCCACGCAAGCCGGGCAACCCCCACATGACTTGCATTCCCGAGTGAAGATCGACGGTATTGACCAGCAGGCGGCGTTGGAGGTCGTCGAAGGTAATATCACCCACGAGGTGCTCGATCAGGGCTTCCAGTGGTTCACGGCGATAGAGAGCCGGGGCGAGCAGGCGGCGGAAGGCGACGTCGGCCCTGGCCACCTGAAACACGTCCCGCCGGCGGACCAGTCGAGCCCGGGCCTCCATGTGGCGGGTGGGCACCCCAGCGGCCCAGGCGGCACCAATCAGGGATCCGATACTCGACCCCACAACCAGGTTGGGGACCAGTCCCCGCTCTTCCAGGGCGCGAAGGACGCCGATATGGGCCAGTCCCTTCAGCCCACCCCCGCTGAGCACCAACGTAAACGGACTGTCCGGTATCACTTCGTTAGCCTTGACACGGGGGGCGCATCCTCGCAAGCAGGTCGCTTTAATGGTTGCAAGAATCGTGCGCTTCAACGAGTTCCAGGGACAAACAGGGCGCGTTGTGCCGAAACCCTGCATTCGAGCGTAACGCACGTCACGGGAGCGGGATGCCACAGGGAATCCTGATAGAAAAGGTACGGCGAGACCGGTTCTTTCAGCTGGGTCTCCTCTTCGTGGGGGCAGTCGTTGTGGCCGCGGTGTTCGCTCCCTGGCTGGCACCGGCGAGCCCCGTGACCGGCGATCTGAAAGGTGCCTATCTGGTCAGCCCTGGCTCTCGATTTCTGCTTGGCACCGACACCCAGGGGAGGGACATTCTGAGTCGGGTGCTCTATGGCGCGAGATTGTCTCTCTCGGTGGGCTTGATCTCCCAATCCGTTTCGGTCACGCTGGGAGTCCTGCTCGGGCTCCTGGCAGGGTATTATGGGCGTTGGGTGGACGCCTTAGTGATGCGCCTGGCCGACATCACCCTGGCTTTTCCTACCTTGCTGCTTCTCATTGCCGTAGCCGCAGCCGTACAGCCCTCCCTCCCTGTCGTTTTCGTGGTGATTGGACTTGTGGGG
>JAICPP010000249.1 GCA_025929805.1 Gemmatimonadales bacterium
CTGCATCAATGGCGATCTGGAGCGAGGTTTTGACCTGGTTCTGACCTACGAACTCGTCCAGGCGGGATGGCCGGAGAGCGGCGTCGGCGCTGCTCTCCTCCGGAATGGCGTCAGGAGTTGTGATCTGGAGTCGCGTCATTGTAAGAAACTAATCGGGAAGGACGGGAAAGACGGGGAGGCACGCGGTCGTCAGGATTCTGAGAGCAAGGTCTTTGCCGTCATTCTTCGAGCCGCGCCCTCCATCGAACCGGGCGCTCGTCGGCCTCGACCACATGGGCCGCGTGGCAAGTGACGCATCGGTCGGCGGCTCGGGTCAGGCGGATCGGCACGAGCTTGCGGTTGGTGGCGCCGCAACGGGTACAGATCCATTCGGCGGTGATTGCAGGGACGGCCACGAACTAGGTCCCTCCTCGGGCGGTGGCGAGCTGCTGGAGGGCACGCCTGATGAGCTGAGGTGTTTCGGCCGGCGCGCCATCCGCGAGAGCGGCCCGCACCGCATCGTCGGCTGCGGCCAAGCCGTATCCGAGTCCCATCAAGGCCCGGACCGCCTCCTCGGATCCCTGCGGACGATCAATCCTTGAATCCACCACCATTTCGCTGAAGCGATCCTGCAGCTCCAGAACGAGTCGCTCGGCTTTTTTCCGCCCGATACCGCTCACCGAGCTCAGGGCCGAGAGATCCCTTGATTGTATGCTCCGGACCGTGCGCTCCGGGCCGAGTGCCGACAACAAAGCGAGGGCCAGCTTGGGGCCGAAGCCGCTGGCGGTCAAGAGATGGCGAAATACCTGGCGTTCCACCGCGCTATCGAAGCCATAGAGTGACCAGCCGTCCTCCTTTACTACTAACTCGGTAAAGAGGCTGACTCGTGCACCTCGTGGCGGGAGTCTCTGGCCAACACCGACCGAAACGTGCACGGCGTAGCCCACTCCACCATCGGTTTGGACGACGAGCGATTCGGTGTCACGCTCGGAAATGACTCCGCTCAGCGTTGCGATCACGCGGGGCTCGCCGCGTGACGGTCGAGCAGGGCTCTGCGGGTTGTGATCATGAGATGGGTCAGGGCCACGGCGACTCCATCGGCCGCATCCTCGGGGGCCGGTGGGGACTTGAGCCGTAGGAGCTGAGCCACCATGTAAGCCACCTGCGGCTTGAGGGCAGCGCCACGGCCCACGATGGTCTTCTTGATCAATGCCGGAGAGTACTCGGTAACTTCGACTCCGCTCAGCTCGCCCGCGAGCAGAATGACCCCACGAGCATGGCTCAGAACTACGGCCGTGCGAACATTGCGGCCGTAAAAGGCACTCTCTACGGCGAGGGACTCAGGGCGAAGGCGCGTCAGCAGGGTAGTGACGCCCTCATACAGGACCCGCAGGCGGGTAGGAAGGGGATCCCTCGGGCGGGTAGACAGCACACCACATTCGAGAAGTTTGAACTGCTGGCCGAATTGGTTCTCGACGACTCCGTACCCCAGTACGGAGGTTCCCGGATCGATGCCGAGGACCCTCACCGATCCGCTCTCAGGCTTCCGCCTCGGCCAGTTGGGCCGCGTCGATATCGAAGTTGGAGAACACCTTGGAGACATCGTCCAGCTCTTCCAGCGCATCCAGTAGCCGGACAATGCGCTCGGCGTCGACTCCCTCCACCCTCACTGTATTCCGGGGGACCATCCCGAGCTCGGCGGAATCGATGGTGAAGCGGCGGGCCTTGAGCGCGTCCTGTACCGCATGAAATTGAGGAGGCGTTGTCGTGATCAGATACTGATCGCCTTCGCGGACAAAGTCCTCGGCGCCGCTCTCGAGCGCTGCCTCCAGAGCGCTATCTTCGTCGTGCCGGGTCGCATCGAGATAGATCTGTCCTTTCCGATCGAACATCCAGGCCACGGAGTTGGTGGCCCCGAGATTGCCGCCGTTCCGACTGAAGGCATGCCGGATCTCGGCTACCGTGCGGTTGGCATTGTCGGTAGTGACTTCTATGAAGATGGCGGCCCCACCGGGACCGTACCCCTCATAGGTCAACTCCTCATAGACGCTGCCCTCCAGCTCTCCGGTGCCCTTTTTGATCGCGCGTTCAATGTTCTCGCCCGGCATGTTGACCGCTTTAGCGGCATCGATAGCGGTACGCAGGCGGGGATTCCCCCCAGGATCCCCGCCGCCGCTTCGGGCGGCAACAGTGATCTCCCGAATGACCTTGGTCCAGGAGGAGGCACGCTTGGCGTCAGTGATCGCTTTCTTGCGCTTGATCTGCTTCCATTTGCTATGGCCGGCCATGGACAGGCTCCTTGGCGAGCACGTGTTGTTGAGGGCGGCGGATGAACCGGTGGGGCATGCGGAAACTTAAGCGCCACACCCGCTTGCGGCAACGCAGCGACCTCGCTAGTCTCCTCGGTCTATGCCGAAAATAAGAGTCTGGCTGAGCCTTTCAGTCATCCTGTTCGCCGCCTGCCAGCCAGAGCCGCGAGCACCCAAACCACCCGAGTTCAACGAAGCGTTCTCTGGCCTGCTGCTTCCTCCAAAGCCGGAGTTTGTTTCTCGTGCGGGCGGCGCCGACGCGCTTCAGATCACCGTCCGAACCCCGATCGCTATGGCCGAGGTGGCGGACTACTATCGGGCTTTACTGACCCAGGGAGACTGGCGATTGGTGAGCGACATCAAGAACGCTGATGGCAGTACCGCCCTGTATGCGGAGCACAATGGTCCTCCACTCTGGGTACGGATCTGGAAGCCAATCGATCATCCCGGCACCATGGTGCAGTTGACCGGCGCTGTTGTTCGCCAGGACTCCGTCAAGTCCGGCAACCGGCGGGACACCACGGCAAAGCGCACCTCATAGTCGGTCGGTCAATCGGCATCCAGCATGTCGACAAATCGAAGCCATTGAGGATAGAAGTACAGGTCCACGAAGCCGGTTGAGCCATTGCGGTTCTTGGCGACGATCAGCTCGGTTGCGCCTTCGACGCCCTGACCCGGCCGGTACATCTCCTCCCGAAACAGCAGCAGGATCACGTCGGCGTTCTGCTTGACGGCACCCAGTCCCCCGAGGTCATCCAGCGTCGGGCGGGGATCCGGGCGATTGGTGCGGAGACCGGGCAGTTGAGCGATGACCAGGACGACCAGATCGCGTTCGACTGCCAGTGACTTGAAGGCCCGAGCGGCAAGAGCGACACGTTCCTGAAACCGAGCCGCGTCCCGAGGAGGACCGGTAAGCTCGAGCGAGTCCACGACGAGCAGGCGCCGCCGTGGAACGAGGTCCACCGCGGTTCGAATTTCGTCGAAGCTGGTTCCGGAAAGCGGCCGCACCGCCAGCGGGCTGTGACGAAGCCGGACCGCGGCAGCGCCCACCGCGGCGCGGGAAGCGTCATCCAGCCTTCCCTGGCGCAAGTCATCGATGGAAGTTTTGCCTTCGAGAGCGAGCGCCCGTTCCAACACCCGGTCCGGGCTCGTCTCACCAGAGCAGTACATCGTAGGAACCCGGGCTCCGGCGGCCCGAATGGCCATTCCCAACCCCAGCGCCGATTTCCCGCTCCCGACATCGCCGGCAAGAACTATGAGATCCTTCTGGCGGAGTCCTCCCCCAAGTACCCGGTCGAGTGAGGCGAAGCCGGTTGCCACCGTATCGGTCGAGGCCTTGTTGGCCAATTGGTCATCGATCTGAGCCACGAGTGTTTCCAGCAACGCATCGGAATCACGGGCGGGCCGTTTGGTGGGGCGAGGCATAGGGGAGTATAAGCGGATAAGCGGCCCCTACCCACTTGCGGCCTGACGTGCCTGTTTGACCGCGAGCGCCAGCGCTTCTGCTGCCTCGGCTCCCTCGGTCTCCCGCGCCGGTGCCTCCAGTTGGCTGAGTACTTGAGCCACAGCTTCAGGCCGCGCGTCACGCAACTGGCTCACCGCGGCGGCAAGGGCTCGCCGCAGCGGCGGAGGCATCGTGAGGCTCGACAGCCGGTGCTCCAGC
>JAICPP010000009.1 GCA_025929805.1 Gemmatimonadales bacterium
CACTGACAGTAACGGTTGAGGAGGCCGCGGCGCGCCATGGAGAGCAAAGTCAAGCTTGCAGGGCATCCGGTTCACCCGATGCTCATCGTGTTCCCGCTGGGCTTGTTGGCCACGGCGGTCATCTTTGACATCATCTTCCTGGTCTCGGGCAATTCGCAATGGACTGTCGTAGCCTATTACATGATAGGAGCCGGTATCATCGGCGGAGTTGCCGCGGCGGTATTCGGATGGCTGGACTGGATTGCCATTCCCAACGGAACCCGGGCCAGGCGCATCGGGCTGTGGCACGGGGCGGGAAACATGGTAGTCGTGGGACTGTTCATCCTGAGTTGGGTGCTGAGGCGGGAAGGCCCCGAAGTGCCGCCGACCGGCGCGATAGTGGCGGGCCTGGCGGGTGTGGTGATCGCGCTGGTGACCGCATGGCTGGGTGGGGAACTGGTGGGCCGCCTGGGTGTGGGTGTGGATGAGGGCGCTCACCTGAACTCACCCAGCTCATTATCGGAGCTGCCGGCATCCGCCGGCCTGGCAGGTGGGGCCCGGAGTGCTTCGACTAATAATCACCCTTATACCGGCGGTGAGCGAAGGGCCTCAGTCGCCTCCTCCTACGCGGGAGCCGATCGCCGAGGTCACTAGGACCTCTTTTTCCCCCCGAGTCAATCGTCTGATCTCGCTCTCGCGCCGCAAGGCGCGAGAGCGATCTTCCACCACCTCCCAGTAGACCAGGCTTACCGGCAACCTGGACCGGGTGTACGCGGCCCCGAGCCCCCGGTTGTGCTCCGCCACCCGGCGAACCCGATCGGTGGTGATGCCGGTGTAGAGGCTGCCGTCCCCGCAGCGGGCAATGTAGACCGTCCAAGGCATCCTAAATCATAAGGGCACTACCGCATAGGCGGTCGCCCTCTCTATCTTCGGCTGTCCCCCAGACCCACCCCGATTGAGGTACGATGGAACCTTCCGCTCCGTCCGGGCGGGCCGCAGTCCCTACGGTGCCTGACCGGCGCCGGCCAGGCAAAAACACACTCCCCGATCAGCGCACACTTCTGACCTGGCTCTTTGGCGGCCGCCTGGTCCTCGCGACCGGGGTGCTGCTGGGCGCCGGCCTGGTCTGGACCGAACGGCCGCAGGAATCGTTCATCGTGAGCATTGCGGTGGTGTTTGCCCTCATGTTCACGCTGTACGGGGCCGGAACGGTGTTCCTCCTGCGTCGCGCACCGACCAACGCCTTCTTCTTTATTCAGGCGCTGGTGGACCTGGGACTGGTCACCACCATCCTCCACTTTGCCGGCCAGCCTCAATCGGCCTTTCCCGCGCTGTATGTGCTGGTCGTGGCCGCCTACTCGCTGCTGCTGCCTCCGGCGTGGGTGGCGGTGACCGCCATTCTGGCCTCTGCGCTGTTTCTGGGAGATACGGTATGGAGTCACGGCGCCAGCCTGGATACTGCCTCCTGGGCCCAGATCGTGGTCTTCAATCTGGTGTTCGCGATCGTAGCGGTGCTGGGCCACCGGCTGCGTGAGGCAGGCATGGAGCAGGCGACCCTGGCCACCGAGCTTCAAAGAGTGAGGCTGGAAGCCGATGATATCCTGAGGAACATCCGTTCCGGGGTGCTCACGGTCGACGGCTTCGGCCGGCTGGCGTTCATCAATCCGACGGCGGAGCGGCTGCTCGATCTGGATGGTGAGGCGCTGATCGGGTTGCCGGTGCTCGATCAATTAAAGAGCCGCTCATCCGAGCTCTGGGCCGCGGCGGTTGCCGGGATCCGTAACGGGCGAAAGATCAGCCGGGGTGAGGGGATGGTGGTGCAGGGGGCGGGTAGGATGTTTCCGATCGGGCTCAGCACCACGACGTTTCGCCAGGAAGCTCAGGATGCCCCCTCGGTGACGGCCATCTTTACCGACATCTCGGACCTCAAGGAAGTGCAGGAGCTGCACATGAGAGCGGAACGCCTGGAGGCCGTCGCCGAGCTGAGCGCCTCCCTGGCGCACGAGATCCGAAACCCGCTCGCCTCGATCCGAAGCTCGGTGGAACAGCTTGCCCGTTCCAAGCATGCCGACGACGACGAGCGGTTCCTCTCAGGCCTCATCGTTCGGGAGAGCGACCGGCTGAGCCGGCTGCTCAGTGAGTTCCTCGATTTTGCGCGGGTGCGGGCCACCCACTTCGCGCCCCTCGATCTCCACTCGGTGGTCGTCGCGGTGGTACGGCTGATTCGGGCGCACCCGGACTGCCGCCCGGATGCCGTCATCACGGTCGAAGGCGAGCATACCCTGCTGGAGGGAGACGAGGATCTGCTTCACCGGGTGGTGGCAAATCTGGTCCTGAATGCCGTGCAGGCCGCCCGAGGCCCGATTCGAATCACCGTGACGGTAGCGGCGGCACAGGCCTCTGAGATTCCGCATGGGACCGATCTGGAGCATGCCGTACGGCTTCAGGTCCGCGACAACGGCCCCGGCATCCCCGAGGAGGTACGCGAGCGGCTCTTTCAGCCGTTCGTGTCCGGCCGGTCTGGCGGTAGTGGCTTGGGACTGGCCATCGTTCAGCGCGCCGTCGAGGCGCACCGCGGCCTCGTGCTGGTCGACTCCGGACCCGGCTCCGGTACCACATTCACTATTTTCTTGCCCGCCAAGATGGTTGCGGAGGATGCTGCATGAGCTATAAGCCGTCGGTGCTGGTCGTCGATGACGAGTCGGGGATTCTCGACACCCTGAGAATCCTGCTCCGGAACGAAGGGTTCGAGGTTGCCACGGCCCAGGGCGGGAAGGCGGGCCTGGAGCAGATTCGGTCGGGTGCCCACGACATCATTCTCTCCGACGTGCGCATGCCGCAGGTGTCCGGGCTCGACATCCTCACCGCCGCCCGGGAGCAGGACCCGATGACGCCGGTGATCTTGATGACGGCCCAGGCCTCCTTGCAAAGCGCCATCAGCGCGGTGAACTCGGGCGCCTTCTACTATATCCAGAAGCCCTTCTCCAACGATGAGCTGGTCGCCATTCTCCGGCGGGCCTGCGAGTACCGGGCGGTCAAGGTCGAGAACACCCAGCTCAAGCAGGAGATTCGCCGGCGCGACAAGACCACCATCGCCCGCCCCATCGGCAAGTCCAAGCGTTTCCTCGATGTGCTCAAGTTGGCCGAGCACGTCTCACCGACCGATTCCACGGTGTTGATCCAGGGAGAGAGCGGCACCGGAAAGGAAGTGATCGCGCGCTACATCCATAATCTGTCGAGCCGGAGCGACGGTCCGTTCCTCTCCATCAACTGCGGCGCCTTGCCCGAGAACCTGTTGGAGAGCGAGCTCTTTGGACACGTGAAGGGCTCGTTCACCGGAGCCGTGCGTGACAAGCAGGGCCTCTTTGCCGCTGCCCGCGGGGGCAGCTTCTTCCTGGACGAGGTCGGCGAGATGCCCGCTTCACTTCAGGTCAAGCTGCTCCGGGTGCTCCAGGAGCGTGAGGCCATCCCGGTGGGCGCCACGGAAGCCATACCGGTCGACGTTCGAATCATCGCGGCTACCAACCGGGAGTTGGAGGAAGAAATCCGGCGGGGCAACTTCCGCTCGGACCTGTTCTACCGGCTCAACGTCATAGCCCTCAACCTGCCGCCGCTCCGGGAGCGGCGGGACGACCTCCTGTTGCTGATCGAGGCGCTGTTGCAGAACCTGGCCTCGGAGACCGGGACCGAGCCCAAGGCGTTGGCCGCGGAGGCGCTGGACGCGGTCATGGTGTATGAGTGGCCAGGGAACGTGCGTGAACTGGAGAATGCGCTGGAGCACGCTGTGGTGCTCACTCGCGGCAGCCTGATCGAGGCGGCCTCCCTGCCTGAACGGATCACCAAACGGCGGAAGGAGCCGCTCGTCGCCGAGCGTTCCTATCGCAATCCCACCCTCGAAGTCATCGAGCGGGCATACATCATGTGGGTGCTGCAGGCCGAGGGGGGCAACAAGACCCGTGCGGCTGAGGTGCTCGGGATCGATCCTTCTACCCTGTATCGCAAGCTCAGCCGCTACGAGGAGCAGGTGGAGGTCAAAGTCTAACTACTGCTTGAGTGCGACCGGCCGCACTCGTTCCGCCGCCTTGACGTAGGCCGTCAGGAGCTGAGATCTGAGGTCGGTTGGTGCTCGCCGGCTGAAACGGGCAAGCGAGTCGAGCGCCTGCCGCGCGCCGGCCGTGTCCCGCAAGTGCAGCTTGGCAATCACCAGCCCATCACGCAGCTCGTCCGCCGGAATCACGCGACCTTTGGTGGACAGTGGAATCAGCCGCTCGGCGGCCGCGGCGGCTTCCACGAAGTTCCAGCTCGCGATGCCTCGCCGGAACGCAATCGCATCTCGCACCGCGGTCGGTGCGTTATGCCGTTCCATGTACCGGCTCAGGTAGCGGTGGAACTCCTGATCGATCGTTCCCGCGGTACCCCCATTTCTCATCCGATCCATTGCATGCGCCTGCTGCAGCCAGAGCTCCCAGTCGCTGGGCGGCTGATCCGAGGCTGCCATGACTTGCCACTGGCGCCATTGGAAGACCGCCTGGGTGCTGACGTGGGTGATCGCGGTGTCATTCACCTGAATTCCGGTCCTGGACCGGAGCAGCGCGCCGGTCGCCCGGGCCACTACCCTGGGGTTCTCCGGCAGCGCCGCGACGGAGTGATCGCCGGGACCCAGGCGAGTCCCCCGCATCGCGGCCAGCAGGTTGAACCAGTCTGCGGATAGGGCGGGGAATCCCAGCGCGTGGTCGCGGCGGAACCGGCGCCGCTCGGCAAACAGATCGAGTACCGGATAAAAATCGGAGTTTGGCTGGCCGAAGGTATCGAGGAGGGGCGTCAGCTCGGTCCGGCCCGCGACGTGGAGCGCATCCAGCACCGCCGGCGTCAGCGGAAGAAAACGGCAGAGATCGCGCTGAAGCCCTGGGTAACGGAACACCGACCAGTCGGGGGGTGGCAGCGCCGCCTGGTTGCTCGCGACGATGAGCAGGTCACCTCCCGGTACCAGATAGACCTCGTACGAGCGGAAGTTCTGGTGCAGCGCCGCCAGGACGCTCAGCACCAGGCGGTCGTCCAGCTCATAGACGTGCAGCCACTGGCCGAACACGCCCTTTTCGCTCAGGTAACCGCTGATTCGGGAGTAGAACTCGGTGGTGAACAGGCCCGATACACCGCTCACCCAGGGATTCGAGGGCTCCGAGATGATGAGGTCGTATCGCTGCTGCTCGGAGGCGAAGTAGGACTTCGCGTCATCAATAACTATTCTCGACCGCGGGTCATCGAACACCCGCCGGTTGGCGGGATAAAACAGGCGGGATCCCGCGATCATCTGCGGCTCGATCTCCAGGGTCACCAACTGTTTCAGATGAGGATTCGCCAGCAGGAGGTGGGAGGACATGCCCGACCCCTGGCCGATCATCGCGGCAGTCTGCGCCCCCGGCGCGTGGGCCAGCGCCACGAGGGGCGAGAGTGTCTGGGTTGCCGGATCTCCGGTCATCGGCACTAGCGATCCGGCCGAGTCGCAGGATTGAAACCAGACCACCGGCAGCGAAGCATCCGGCTTGCCGTTGGTTGCTAGGGAGAGCGCGCCCGACGCCTTAGCCTTTGCCACCGTGACCGTGGCGGTTCGGCCGTCGCGGTAGAACACGATGTCTCTCTCCTCCGCCGGGAGCACCACACCCGTACGGTAGACTCCGCTCGCCAGGGTGTTGGTGTCGAGCCGGGTTCGGATGGCCAGCCCCACGACGACGACGCCGGCCGCCAGCGTGGCTCCCAGGGCGAGTCGCCGGGCCGGCCGCATGGCCGCTCGGGAGCGGGAGATGAGCAGCGCCCCGATAGCCATGTCTATGCCGGCCCCGAGGATGAGCATCGGCTTGAGGCCAACCAGTGGAAGCAGGATCAGTCCTCCGACCACCACCCCGACAATCGAGCCCAGCGTGTTCCAGGCATATACCGATCCGATCGCTCGTTCACCCGACCCACCGGCAATCAGGATCCGGGTGATGAGCGGGAGCGTCATCCCGGCACAGAAGGTGGCCGGAAACATGATGGCCAGGCAGAGCGCGTAGCGCGCGAGTGTGAAGCCGGTATAGCCCGCGTCGTTTCTGGCGAACGTGGTCAGGAGCGACGCGATCCAGCCGAAGGACGACACATATAATGGAAGCGTTGCCAGGGCCAGCAGGCCCATCACCCACTGCACCACCCCCAGCGTTCTCAGCGGGTCCGGTAGCCGATCCGCCCGGGCTCTGATCCACCACGCGCCCACTGCCAGACCGAAGATGAAGGCCGACAACATCAGCTCGAAGGAGTGGGTGGCACTGCCGAGCACCAGCGACAGCATCCGAATCCAGTCGATCTCATAGATGAAGGATGCGACGGCGGTACCAAAGCTGGTGAACAGCAGAAGCCGTTCTAACCCTGGCTTCAGCGTACCCGTAGGCATGGCCGGGCCGCTCGAGCCTGTTCTGCTGCTTGAGCTAATGGTGCCGGCGGTCCGCTTCCGAGCAGCAGCCATGAGGCAGATCGTGGCCGCGGCGACTACCAGGTTGATCATGGCCGCGGCGAGAATAGTCCCGGGCAGTCCCGCCAATTCGACCAGATAGAAGCCCGCAATCAGCACACCTACCGCGGCGCCGAGGCTGTTCGAGAAATACAGGATCGCGAGCTTACGGCCCGGACGTACCGGCTGCAGCCTCAGCACCCCCGCGCTCATGAGCGGGAAGGTCGCGCCCAGCAAGACCGACTGAGGAAGGATCAGCGCGGCGGCGATACTCCACTTGGCGGCGATCAACGCGCCGGACCCAGCGAGTGGCGGGTACACGGTGTGGTAGGCCCATCCAGTGATGGCCTGAAACGCATCGTGGAAGACCAGTCCGATGCACCCGACCACCAATTCGATCGCCACGTAACCGGAGAGCGGCTCCTTCAGCCGGGCTGACCAACGGCTCACCGCCATGGCGCCAGCCGACATCCCGCCCAGGAAGATGACCAGCACGATGATCTGGGCGTATGCATCGTGGCCGACGAAGAGACCCAGATATCGTGTCCAGGTCGACTCGTAGATCAGACCAGCCGCGCCAGAGAGCACAAACAGGAAGTAGAGAGCCCTGATCATCGAGGAGATCCGAGGGTTGAGGATGGCCGTTAGGAGGTGTTGGCCCTGCGGCGGGGGCAAGAACCGTGCAACCTTTGGCACTCCCGGGTGCGATGTCGTTAGGTCGATACTGGGGAGAGAGTTGAAGCTGGTCCGACCGTTCGCCGGACGGCTCGCACGCCTGCCGCTATTGGCGAGCGTCAGGGCATTTGTCCGGCGCTGCAGCTGGTTGCAATGACGATCGGGTGAAGACTTCGGCAAAGGCTTGCGGTGAAAGGATGTCGCTGAAGAAACCGATAACCTCAACTTCCAACCGCCCCGCCCAGGTGGGCTCTTGCAGAATCCGCTTCCCGAGAGCTTGGCGGGTTTTGCATTCGGGGGTGCAACCGGTGGTTAACTCTCTGCGAGAACAATGGTTGAAATAAGCAGTTGGGGGGTGGCATCACTGTTGCCTTACCGGGGGCCAGTCACACCGCTTCTCGCAGGACTGACATGTACGATGGTCGGGCCACTCAACTGGAGGAAGTATGAGCAATCGTAAGGGCTTTACGCTGATCGAGCTGTTGATCGTGGTCGTGATCATCGGCATTCTGGCCGCGATCGCGATCCCGAAGTTCGCCAACACGAAGGAGAAGGCGGTCGTGGCTTCGATGAAGTCCGACCTGCGTAACCTGGTCACTGCCCAGGAAGCCTTCTTCTCGGACAACCAGGACTATGCGGGTGGTACCTACAAGGGCGACGGTACCGTCTACATCCAGAAGAACGGTCTCGCTGGTGCTGGTTTGCTCGCCTTCACGCCTAGCGCCAACACCACCGTGGTGGTTGGCTACGTAGACGCGGCCGGCTGGAAGGCCACGGCTACCAACCCGGCCGTGCCGGCGACCAGCGTCCCGAACACCTGCGGCGTGTACGTAGGTGTCGCGGGCAATGCGCCGAACGCTGCGGTTAAAGCCGAAGGCGCCCCGGCCTGCTGGTAAGCAGCATCGGGTAGTCAGCAAGAAGGGCGGTGCCCGATTGGTCGCCGCCCTTTTTGCCTACCAGCTACGTGGTTGGAGGATACTGTCATGATCGCCGGATCGAGGCAGCTCGGAGCGACGCGTATGAGAAGCAGACAGGGCTTTACCCTGATCGAGCTGTTGATCGTGTGCGTGATCATCGGAATCCTCGCCGCGATCGCGATTCCGAAGTTCGCCAATACCAAGGAGAAGGCCATCGTCGCCGCCATGAAATCCGACCTGCGGAACGTGGCCTCGGTGCAGGAGGCGTTCTGGAACCAGAACCAGACCTATTACGCGGGTGTGATTCCCAACGTGGCGTTTTCATTCGTCCCGTCGCCGGGAGTCACCATCACGATCATCAACTCGACGGCGGCAGGGTGGTCGGCCAAGGCCACTGCGGTGCCGCTCACGAATACGCAGTGCTTCATCTTCTACGGCACGACGCCGCCCGTCCCTCCGGCTACTGCCGACGCGGCGGTCGCGTGTAACTGAGATGGCGCGCGGTCGCCGGCCGATCTCACTCCGGACCGCGCTCCTGGTAGATCTGGGGTTCGTCACCTCCTCGGCGGTGGCGATGGTGGGGCTGACGACGGTTCTGATCACCGCCGGCAGCGATCTGCGATCGACGCTTACCTGGCTCCTGGCCCTATGGCTGGGTAGCACGCTGGTCTTCGTGCTGTTCGGGGCCTACGTGGTCCACCGCCTGGTGGTTGGTCCGCTCCGGCGGCTCACCGCGGAGGCCGACGCGCTCTCGGTGGGGGAATTTCCGGCCCACGTGCCGCAGGAAACCGCCGAGCTGGAGCTGCTGAGCGGGCGCTACCGCGTCATGGCGGAGAACTTGCTGGACGTGCAGAGCCAAGTGGTCCGGGTGGAGAAGCTCGCCGGCATCGGCCGGCTCGCAGCAGGGGTGGCGCACGAGGTGCGCAATCCACTCGGTGCACTCGGCAGCTACGTCGAAGTTCTCCACCGCCGCGGTACGGATCCCAAGGTGACCGGCGACATGCACCAGGCCGTGGAGCGGATCGAGCGGATCGTGCAAGGTCTCGTGGATTATGCCCGGCCGTCCGCCAACGGCGGAGCCCGGCACCCCGCTCCGGTCGACCTCAATGCGGCAGTGCGGACGGTGGTGGACTTCCTCGGCGCTCAAGGGATGCTCCGCCAGCAGCAGCTGGAGCTGGTACTCGATCCGAGTCTCCCGCTGGTCCGCGGCAACCAGCATGCGCTGGAGCAGGTGGTCATCAATCTGGTGGCCAACGCCTGCCAGGCCGCCCCGGGCGGTCGCGTCGTCATCGGAACGCTTGCCAAAACGCTGGGCACCGGCCGTCGCGCTTCCACTCGGCGGAATGACAGCGCGGCCCGAATACCGGACCCGGATCGCACCTGGCTGCCGGAGCCCCGGCCAGTGGAACTACCGCCGGGAACCCGCGGGGCCATGCTGTTCGTGGCGGATAGCGGGCCGGGTGTGTCGGAGTCGGATCGCGAGCGGGTGTTCGATCCCTTCTTTACGACCAAGGATCCTGGCCAGGGCACCGGGCTGGGGTTGGCTATAGTCGCGCGGACCGTGCACGAATGCGGAGGCAGCGTGTGGGTCGACCGCGCGAGAGAAGGTGGGGCGGTGTTCAAGGTATTTCTTCCAATCTCGGGTGAGACCGATGCGGCTGCTCATCGTTGACGACGACGCGGGTTTCCGGCAATCGCTCGCGCTGCTGCTCGGCGAGTCGGGCTACGGGGTCGAAGCCGAAGGCGACCCGGAGCGGGCGCTTGCGCGTGCGCTCAAGGAGGAGTTCGAGCTCATCCTCTGCGACGTTAAGATGCCCGGCATGGACGGCCTCGGTTTCTTGCGGCGGTATCGGGCCGAGAACGGCAACGCTCTCATCATCATGATGAGCGCCTACGGAGACGAGGACGCCGCGCTCGCCGCCATGCGCGAGGGCGCGTACGACTACCTGCAGAAACCATTCAAGCCCGACGAAGTGATTCTGACCGTGCGGAAGGCCGAGGAACGCGAGCGGCTGCGCCGGGAAGTGGACGCTCTGCGCTCCAGCCTGGGGATCGGCGCCGTGGGTGATCTGGTGGTGTCCCAGAGCCGGGCCATGCGCGACGTCGTCGAGCTGGCCGCCCGGGTGGCACGCCATAATACCACCGTGCTCATCACCGGCGAGAGCGGAACGGGCAAGGAAGTGATCGCGCGCGCCATTCACCGGATGAGCCCGCGGAGCGAGCGCAGCTTCACCGGCATCAACTGCGCCGCCATTCCGGAACAGCTGCTCGAGTCCGAGCTCTTCGGTCACACCAAGGGTGCATTTACCGGAGCAACTTCGGATCATCCCGGCCTCTTCGAGCTGGCCAACGGGGGGACCCTGTTGCTGGACGAAATTGCCGACCTGCCCCAGGCCCTCCAGGCCAAGCTGCTGCGGGTGCTCGAAGAGGGCGAGATCCGGCGGCTCGGCGCTCGCGAGGCAAAGAAGATCGACGTACGCGTGTTGGCCGCGACTGGCCGGCCCATGGAGCAGGCGGTCGAGCGTGGAGAGTTCCGCTCGGACCTCTACTACCGGCTGAATGTGGTGCGGCTCCACATCCCGCCCCTGCGGGAGCGGCCGGAGGACATCCCCGAGCTGCTCACTCACTTTGCCCGGCAGGTCGCCCAGCGGCTAGGGCATCCGGTGAGCGTCACGCCCGCCGCCCTGGTCGCGCTTACCAACCACTCCTGGCCGGGCAACGTCCGCGAGCTCAGGAACGCGGTGGAACGGGCTGCCGTGCTCTCCGCGGGTGGTCTGCTCGATTCCAAGGACTTCGCCCTGGCAAACGGGGGTTCGAACGACCCGAACGGTGGGGCCAATGGCGTGCTCGACTTGAAGACGCAAGTAGAAGCTGTCGAGCGAGCGGCCATTCAACGGGCACTCCAGGCTGCCAACGGCAACCGGCGCCAGGCTGCCAACCTTCTCGGAATCAGCCTGCGTACCCTGTTCTATAAGCTGCGGCGGCTGCCCGCCGCGTAAGCGTCGCCACCATCAGGGACGCCGGCTCGAATCTCAACGACCCTCCGCTACCGCGGAGGGTCGCCGAGCTTTCAGCCCTGCGCGCGTTGGCAGGGTACCGGACTCGGACCCGATCGGCTGCATGCTGTTACTTCCCCATGGCGGGCTCATCGATGAAGCGACATGGCTTGGGATTCACGTTGATCGAGGTGTTGTTGGCCCTGGTGGTCCTGGCGGTCGGTATTCTGGCCCTCACCGGGTCATCGGCGATCGTCACCCGAATGATCGGCCGCGGAAAGGTGGAGACCCAGGCTGCTTTGGCAGCCTCTCGCCGCATCGAGGCGCTTCGCGCCATTGCGGGATCCACCTCGCCCCGGTGCACCTCACCCGAGTTCGGCGCCGGTGGCCCCGTTCTGGACAACGGGTTTGCCCAGTCCTGGACGGTGTCCGGCACCGGCAAGCTGCGCCGGGTCCGGGTCACGGTCACCTATCTCACGGTTCGGGGCACGCGGTCGGCCGTGCTGGAGACCGGCATCGCGTGTTGAACCGGCGCGGCTTCACACTGGTCGAGATCATGCTGGCCACCACCACCATGCTCATCGTCAGTGGCGCAGTGTACCAGTTGCTCGTAACGGCCCAGCGGCTCTCGCGAACACAAGCAGCACAGCTTGGCGTGCAAACCAACGTCCGCGGGGCGGTGCTGGCAGTGCTGAATGAGCTGAGAGAGTTGAGCAGCGTCGAAGGCGGAAGTGGAGCTCAGAACGACCTGCTGAGCACCACTCCCGGTGCCATGATCTACCGGGCCATGCGGGGAACTGGATTCACCTGCCAGCCGGCCACCGAGTCGGAAGTTCGAATCAGTCGGACCAGCTTCTCGGGGCATCGTGAGCCCCAGGCCGGTAGGGATAGCGTATTGCTGTACCTCGTGGCAGCACCCGAAACGGTTCCGGCCTGGACTCCGGCGGCCATCACCGGCATGTCCACCGCCGCATCATGCCCGGGTGTAATAGGGAGCGGCATCACGCTGACCGTTTCGCCCACGGTTGGCCTTGTCGGCACAGGAGCGGGCACACCGGTGCGCTTCTACGAGATCATGGAGCTCAGGCTGTACCAATCCGATGGTCAGTCATGGCTCGGTACTCGTTCGATCAGCGCCGGGGAATCGATTCAGCCGCTCTTTGGTCCGCTGACAGGACCCGACGGGTTCCGTCTCACCTATCTCAGTGCGAGTGGCCTTCCCACCAACAACCCGACTGCCATCAAGAGCATCGAGGTCACGGCGCGCGGCACGAGCGTAGGGGTTCCGAGCTTCGAGCTGAGCGGCCAGGTAGCGCTGAGAAATGCGTGGCGTCGATAAAGTCGGAAGGTGTGAGCGCGGTGCTGCCCTTGCGGTTGCAATCTTTGCGCTGGCCGTCATTGGTCTGCTGGTAGCGGCTAGCTTCCCCGGCGGCCTGCTCGAGCAGCAGAGCGGCAGAAATACCCTGTTGATCATCCAGGCGGCCGAGGCCGCCGAGGCGGAGCTGGAAAACACGCTGGTCACGCTGCCGGCGGATCAGGTTCGGGCACTCGTGGCCGGAGGTGCATCGCTGGACCTGGGGCAATCAACCCCAGCCGCAGGGGCAGTCGTCAATCGACGGGTTTCGCGGCTGACCGATAATCTCTTTCTGATCGAGTCTCGGGGCATGCGGGTAGACGCAGACGGGACGCCACTCGCCACGAGAAAGCTGGGCTTACTCGCCACGCTGGCGCCTGATTCCCTAGCCGATTCCGTGCTGCGGGTGCTGCAGCGTGCCTGGCTCCAACTGTACTGACTGCCAGAAGTTGCACGGCTGAGGTCTTCTCCATTCTAGTGCTGCATCCCGAGAGACCGTTTCGCGAAAGAGAAGATGCCTGCGAGATAACCTGGTGCAGCACGTCGGTTCTTTCCGGGTTAAATGGTCTCAACGTAAGCGATTACCAAACTGCAATTTGTGTGGCACATCGGTTGCCCTCTGGGCACCGAGATATCCTGACGCCTCCTTAACCAGCGGACACGTATGGGTCTCTTCGGGCGCAAGGCGACGACGGTAGGCCTGGACATCGGCAGCGGCCTGATCAAGCTCGTCGCGATCTCGCACGCCTCCGGTGGTCCGGTGCTGACCAAGGTTGCGTTCACCTCGATCGCCAACGATGCCATCGTCGAGGGTGAGATCATGGACCCCGGCATCGTGGCGGAGGCAATCAAGGATTGCATGGCGGCCGCCGGGGTCAAGACCAAGAAGGTCGTGACCGCGGTCGGCGGCCGTGACGTGATCGTCAAGAAGATCACCATGGACCGGATGCAGGAGGCCGACGCTCGGGAAGTGATTCGTTGGGAGGCGGAGCAGCACGTCCCATTCGACATGGACAACGTGGAGCTCGACTTCCAGATCCTGGATCCCTACGGTGAGGGGCTCCAGATGACCGTTCTGCTGGTGGCCGCCAAGCGCGAGCTGGTCGAGCACAAGCTCGCCCTGCTGGCCGATGTCGGGCTCGAGCCCATCATCATCGACGTGGACGCGTTCGCTCTCCACAACGCGTTCGAGATCAACTATCCCGAAGCCATGAATGGGGTCGTGAGCCTGGTGAACATCGGCCACGAGACCACCAACATCTACATCCTGGACGATGGTATTCCCGTCCTGACTCGAGACATCCCGGTGGGCACCCGTCGTTTCCGCGAGGATCTCCAGCGGGAGCGGGGCCAGTCGGCGGAAGAGGCCGAGCAGCTGCTCCAGGGAATCGGGTCGGACATTCCGGAAGGGTTCCTCCAGACGCGGACCGAGGAGCTCGCGGTGGGCATCGAGCGGGCCGGAGCGTTTCTCCAGACCGCCAGCCGGTCGGCCGGTGGCATCGGCCGCATCTTCATCACCGGCGGTGGCGCCCGGATTCCTCGGCTCAGCAGGGCGCTGGGAGACCGGCTCAAGATCCCGGTCCAGCTCGCCAATCCAATCGAGAAGTTGCACGTGGCAGAGGGCGTCTTCGACACCATGCAGGTGGATGAAGTGGCGCCGCTGCTGATGCTCCCGATCGGTCTTGCCTTGCGTACGGCAGCCTGAACCCGACCCAGGGACCCATCATCCAATGATCACAGTCAATCTCCGACCCGGCCAACGGCGCAAGCGCAGCGGCAACCCGCTCAAGGGTGTGCTGGACCGGCTCAGCGTGCTCCGTGAACTGGGCTCCAAGGTGAAGGACCCGCTCCTGATGGGCGCGGTGGGCGCATGGGTCGTCGTCTTGGCCGCGCTTGGTCTCATCTATCTCAACAACGTGCGGCAGCTCTACACGTTGGAGCCGCGGCTGGAGCAGGCGCGCAGCGAGCACCGCCGCTTCAAGGCGTTCATCGCCGACAAGCGGCGGCAGGAAAAGATCCGGGATTCGCTGCTGGCGCAGATCACCGTCATTCGCAATGTCGACGGCGACCGTTATACCTGGCCCCATCTCCTCGACGAGATCACCAAGGCTCTGCCGGCCTATACCTGGCTGGTCGATCTCGGCTATACCGCACCGGCTGCGCCACCTCCCACTGCGCCGAAGCCCCTCGCTACCGCTGCGGATAGTGCCGCCGCGGACTCGGCCCGTCTCGCACGCCCACCCGTCGTCTTCCAGATCAACGGGCGGACCATCGACATCCAGGCCTACACCCGGTTCCTCCGGCAGCTGGAGGCCTCGCCCTGGATCGTGGACGTGACGCCGGTATCGGCCCAGACGGTGGTGGAAAAGGAGCGCGCCATCACGGCGTTCACCATTCGCGCCTCTTACACCAGGGCGGATTCAGCCTACATCCGCACGGCTCCCTTCAGCCAGTCGGTGAGGTAATCCATGGAGCTCTCCGGACCCAAGACGACGCCAGCGCTCGCGATCTTGTTGGCCTTCCTGGTGGGCTACATCGCCTACACCGGCGCGGTCATCGACGCCGTGGGCCTGAAGGGTCTCGCCGGCACCAAGGCGCGGATCACGGCCATGCGCGATACCATTGCAATCTTCGAGGCCGCCACGGACAGCGCTAAGAAGGAATTGGCGCGAGGAACCGTCGCGGACGTACGCAAGCGCCTGGAGACCTACCGTTCGAGCCTGGTCCTGCTCCGCCGTCTGGTGCCCGAGCGGAACGAGGTTCCCAATCTGCTCGATGACATCTCGACCCGCGGGAAGATCCGGGGCGTGACGCTCTCGCAAGTGGTCCCTCAGCAGGTTGAAGCGGGGCCCGCCCCATTCAATACCTACAAGTACAACATGTCGGTGATCGGCCGCTACGATCAGATCGGCCAGTTCCTGGCCGATGTCGCCAGCCTGCAGCGGATCATCGTTCCATATGACGTGACTGTGTCCGCCGCCAACAGCAGCACCGCCAAGGTTCTGGGAGATAGTACCGACGCGTTGCTCGAGGCTCGGTTCCAGATCCGGACCTATGTGAAATCCTCCAGCCCGGAAGGAGAGGCCAGTGGCACGTAACGCCTTTGCGCTCGCCCTTCTGATGGCACTGGCACTCGGAGGATGCTCCAAGCTGCCGTGGAACAAGGCGGCCAGGGAGGCCCAGGAGGCGGAAGCTAAGCTGGCAGCCCTGCGCGCCCGCACCGACAGTCTGCGAAAGGCTCGGCGCGTAGCCGACTCGCTCGCGCAGGTTCGCTTCACCGCCTGCGCCGATTCGGTGCGCACCGAAATGAACACGCCGCCGGTAATCAAGGCGAAAAAGAAGAAGGGGAGAAAGCAGCCGGCCTTCGCCAAGCCCTCGGAGAATCTGATCCTCACCCGGGTGCAGGCCACCTGCTCGCCCGAGCAAGCAGGTCCTCAGACGACCGTTGCCATGGCCGATTCGGCCACTCGCCAGCCGGCTGCTGGGGACAACGCCAAGCCGGCTCCGGCCAAGCCGACACCGGCCGCGCCGCTGACGCTGGAGCCTGGCCCGGCCGCCGAGCCGGTGGCGGCCACACCGGTGGCGGCCACGCCGGTTCCGGCCACGCCGGTTGCTGCAGTCCCGTCGGCTCGGGACACGGTCGCGGCGGATTCGGCGGGAAAAACGAAGGAATTGGAGATGTACCGGGAGACGTTTGCGTATTCAGGCGCTGCCCGGGACCCCTTCAACTCGCTCTTGAACATGGCCAAGACCGGCCCGGAACTGGCCGACCTGCAGCTGGTAGGCATCTACCAGAACTTGCGGGCACCGTCCGCCAGTATCGCGGTGTTCCGGGAGAAGGACGGAGGCAAGCGCCATAAGCTCCGTGCCGGCGACCAGGTTGGCCGCTCGCGCCTGGTGCAGATCCGTGAACGGGACGTGGTATTCATGATCGAGGACTTCGGCTTTGAACGCCAAGAAACCCTTTCTCTCCGGAAGCAGGAGGACGTAACCCCATGACCCGATTCTATCGCCTGATGGTCGCCACCGCAGCGATCTTCGGAGTGACCTCCGCGGCGCACGCGGATGGCCCCGCGAGCGGAGAGGTCACGGGCGTCAGTGTCCAGCCTTCACCCGGACGCGCCGACGTCGTCATCAACGTGCGTGGCGCCGTCGAGGTCCGCGACTTCATGCTGGAAAACCCCAGCCGGCTCGTGCTCGACGTCCTCGGCGCTCGACTGAAGGGCCGCTCAGGGACTCAATACGACGGGGTAAAGCGGGCAGGGGTCGTCAACCTCCGCTACTCGCAGTTCCAGCCGGACGTCGTCAGAATCGTCCTGGACCTCGATCGGACCATGGACTATCACGTGGAGCGGGTGGCCGACGCCATCCGGGTCTCGTTCGGCACCGATCAGTCCTTCCTGGCCTGGTCTTCCCACGAGCCTCAGTCCTCCAAGCGGGCGGTCCAGAAGGCTGCTCCCCGGGGGGAGCCCGAAGTCCGGCTTCCGGCCAGCCGCCTGGTTCGGGCCAACGCGGCTGAAGAGCCACGGATCACCGTGGTCTGGGACCGCGCCAACATCGCCGACGTGGTTGCCGGCTTCGCCGCCTTTAGCGGCCGGACCATCATTCTGGGTAAGGACATCAAGGGTGAGGTGACGGCCGAGATCCGCAACCAGCCCTGGCCCCAGGCCTTCCAGGCCATCCTTGCGGCACAGGGGCTATCCGCTCAGGAAATGCCTGGCGGCATCATCCGGGTGGACAACCCATCTGCGCTGGCCTCGCTCGATTCGCTCGAGCCGCTGGAGACGTCCGTGGTCCGGATCAACTATGCCAAGGCCAAGGACCTCACCAAGAGCATCGAGGGAAGCCTCACCAAGGGCCGGGGCAAGGTCATCGCCGACGAGAACTCCAACTCTCTGATCCTGACCGATACCCGTAGCCGTATCGGCAGCCTGACCGAGTTCGTTCAGGGCCTCGACATCAAGACTCCCCAGGTATCGATCAAGGCCAAGCTGGTCTTCGTCGACCGGACCGATATCGAGGAGCTGGGCATCCGGTACGATCTGGGCAACCGGAACCAGTTCTTCAACAAGATTGTGCAGCGTTGCTGCGATCCGACCACCGGTGAGCCCTACGATCCAGACATCAACATCGTCGATCTGGGTGGCAACGCCCTGTCCGGCATCGGCAACGCCAATGGAGTCGTCGTGAACTCCGCGCTGGACCTGATCTTCTCGACGGCGCTGGGTGGGTTCACCTTGACGTCGTTCCTCAGTGCGGTGGAGCGGGCCGACCTCTCGGACATTCAGGCCGAGCCGGTCATCACCACACTGGACAACCGCAAGGCCGACATCCTTGTGGGTGAAGAGACGCCGGTCCGCGTCATCGATGCGTCCGGTGCCGCGGGTGGAGACGCCAAGGCCAACGTGATGTTCAAGGAGACCGGTATCCGGCTCACGGTGACGCCGCACGTCACCAGCAACCGCCAGATCGGGCTCGAGCTGCACACCGAGCGTTCCTCGATTCAGCCGGTGGCGGCGGCCGACCTGGGCTTCATCTTCCAGACCCAGCGTGCCGACAACCAGCTGTTGGTGAACGATGGAGAGACCGCTGTCATCGGTGGTTTGACGGTTACCTCCGTCACCAACACGCGCTCCGGCATCCCGCTCCTGTCCGGGCTGCCCATCATCGGCAAGCTGTTCAGCTTCACCCGAAACGAGGAGAACCGGCGCGATCTGATTATCCTGGTGACACCTCGTATCATAGACGACAACGAGACTCCGGAATGAATCGGCAGGGGATCAGGTTGAACAGGACGAGCCCGGCGAATGCCGGGCTCGTTCGTTAGAATGAGGGCATCACCGACCCCTACCCGAAAGCAGGTACAATGCTTCGGTTCACCACCGCTGGCGAATCCCACGGCAAGGCGCTCGTCGCCATCGTCGAGGGCCTGCCAGCGGGCCTCCCCGTGTCGGCCGAGTGGGTGGATCGCGAGCTGCTTCGGCGCATGCAGGGTTACGGACGCGGCGCCCGGATGAAGATCGAGCGCGACCGCATCGAGTGGATTTCCGGCATTCGCGCCGGCGAAACCCTCGGCTCTCCCGTGGCCATGTTGATTCACAACCGCGATTGGGCCAACTGGGAGGACGTTATGGCCCACGAAGCGGCGGAGTCCACTGGAGAGCTGCGCCGTCGCCGGGTGACTCGTCCCCGTCCCGGTCATGCCGATCTGGCCGGGCTGCTCAAATACGATCGGCTGGACGGCCGCGATATCCTCGAGCGGGCGAGTGCCAGAGAAACGACGGCACGAGTCGCCGCAGGGGCACTGGCCAAGCGGCTGCTCGACGAGTTCGCGGTGGAGATAGGAAGTCACGTCGTCTCGCTCGGTGGAATCCAGGTTGCCCGGACCGAGCTGCCGGTGCCGCTCAATCCGGCCTCGGATCGCTCGGAGATCCGGGTGCTCGATCCTGCCGCGGAAGCCGAGATCATCCACCGGATCGATGCGGCCAAGCAGGCGGGCGACACGCTGGGTGGTGAGGTCGAGGTCATCGCGCGGGGCGTCGTGGTCGGCCTCGGCAGCCATGTGAGCTGGGATCGAAAGCTCGATGGCCGGCTCGCGGGACTGCTGATGTCCATCCCTGCGGTGAAAGGGGTCGAGATCGGGTTGGGGTTCGAGGCGGCGAGGAGGCCAGGCTCGCAGGTGCATGATCCGATAGAAAGCGGGGAAGCGGGTACGCGGGTAAGCGGGGAAGCCAACTCAGATACCCGCGGGGGATTTCGCCGGAGGACCAACAATGCCGGTGGGCTAGAAGGCGGGATTACCACGGGGGAACCGGTGGTTGTTAAGGTAGCGATGAAGCCGATCTCCACCCTGATGTCCCCCCTGCCGACGATCGACCTGGCCTCAGGGCAGCCGGCCAAAGCGGTGAGTGAGCGGTCCGACATCACGGCGGTACCGGCCCTGGGAGTCATTGCGGAGGCGATGATGGCACTCGCACTGGCCGACGCCATGCTGGAGAAGTTCGGCGGCGATTCGCTCGGAGAGATGCGGCGCAACTACGGCGGCTATGTCAGGGCGCTCGGCTCCCGCTGGGTGGACCAGCGTACGGCAGGGGAGCGCTGATGCCGCGCCACCTGGTGCTGGTCGGATTGCCCGGGGCGGGCAAGAGCACCGTCGGCAAGCTGGTGGCCGAGGCGCTGAACACGTCTGTGATCGACGTCGATGGGCTGCTGGTCCGGGAAATGGGCATGCCGATCAGTCAGATTTTCGGCATGGTGGGTGAACCGAGATTCCGCGAAATAGAGCGGGACGCGGTGAATGCGGCCCAGGCCCGCGACCCCTGCGTGATTGTTCCGGGAGGCGGCTGGGCCGCTCAACCGGGGAATCTCGATGCGGCCAAACAGGCATGCCTGGTCATCTATCTGAAATGCCAGGCCGCCACGGCAACCAAGCGGAGCGAGCAGGGCGAGGCCCGCCCCTTGCTGGCGGGAGTGGACCCGGCCCAGCGGATGCGCGCGCTGCTGGACGAGCGCGAGCCGTTTTACCTGCGGGCAGACCATCAGGTAGACGCGGAAAGGCTGCCGGCCGAGGCGGTAGCCGCGGAAGTGATGACGCTGGCCCGGCAATACGGTGGCTGGTTCGCCCGGCCGGTACCGTAGGGCAGGCTGCCTTGCATTTGGCCCGGAGGTGCGGGTTTCTTGCTACCTCCCGGCGTTGATTTCTCGATGATCGGGGTACGTACACTGGAACTATGGCGACTAGAGCAAAGCGACAAGTAAAGACCCCCAAGAAGTCTGCCCGCGTGAGCCCGCGGGCGGCAAAGAGCCCCAAGCGCACTGTCGGCCGCGTCGTCGCCGATGGCAACGGCGCCGGGGGGCGTGGCCGAAGGCCTGCGCTGGTCATCGTCGAGTCGCCCACCAAGGCCAAGACCATCGGGAAGTACCTCGGCACCGGGTACGATGTTAAGGCCACCATCGGTCACCTGCGCGACCTCCCTACCCGCGAGCTGGGGGTCGATGTCGAGAACGGATTCGAGCCCAAGTACGTCACGATCAAGGGAAAGACCAAAACCCTCTCCGAGCTCAAGAAGGCGGCTAAGGGGGCCTCTGCCATTTACCTGGCCACCGACCCCGATCGTGAGGGGGAGGCCATTGCGTGGCACGTCGCCGACCAGTTGAAGGCGGGGTTGCCGGCCGCAGTGCGTACCCACCGCATCCTTTTTCATGAGATCACCAAGGAAGCCATTCAGGAGGCCCTGCGGGATCCCGGAAAGATCGACGACAGGAAGGTCGATGCGCAGCAGGCCCGTCGGATCCTGGACCGGCTGGTGGGATACAAGGCGAGCCCCATCCTCTGGCACAGCATTAAGACCGGCCTCTCGGCGGGACGGGTACAGACCGTTGCGCTCCGGCTGATCGTCGAGCGCGAGCGGGAAATCCGCGCGTTCAAGCCTCAGGAGTACTGGTCCATCGATGCGCTCTGTGCCAAGGACGGCCAGACCTTCGAGGCGGCACTCGCCAAGGTCGGCGGCCACAAGCCGCAGCTGCACAACGAAGCCGAGGCCCGGGCGGTGGTGGACGCGGTACGGCCTGTGCCCTGGGTGGTCTCCAAGGTCGAGAAGCGCCACCGCAAGAAAAATCCGGCCGCTCCGTTCACCACCAGCACCTTGCAGCAGGAGGCGGCCAAGAAGCTGGGCTTCTCCTCGCGGCGCACCATGCGCGCGGCCCAGGATCTCTACGAGGGTATCGACGTCGGCGAAGACGGTCCGGTGGGTCTCATCACCTACATGCGGACCGACTCGCCTCAGGTATCCGAGACGGCGCTGACGTCGGTCAGGAGCTTCATCAAGAAGAATTACGCCAAGCCCTACCTGCCCCAGTCGGCCAACGTCTACACGCCCAAGAAGAATGCGCGGGTGCAGGGAGCCCATGAGGCCATCCGGCCCACCGACGTGCGGCGCCGCCCGGAGCAGGTCCAGCAGTATCTGGAGCCGGACCAGTACCGGCTATATCAGCTGATCTGGCAGCGGTTCGTGGCTTCCCAGATGACGCCGGCGGTCTACGACATGACCGTGGTCGATTTCGATTTGGGCGAGTATCTCTTCCGGGCCACCGGCTCCGTCCTGGTCTTCGACGGCTATCACGTGCTCTACACCGAGGGTCGGGAAAAGGAAGAGGGCAAGACCATGGACGACCTCCCGCCGATCCCGCCGTTGGTGGTGGGAGACCGGGTCGAAGTGCGGGAGATCACCCCCAACCAGCACTTCACCGAGCCGCCCCCGAGATACTCCGAGGCCAGCCTGGTCAAGGAGCTGGAGCGGCTTGGTATCGGGCGCCCGTCCACC
Source organism: Gemmatimonadales bacterium (assembly GCA_025929805.1). Taxonomy (GTDB): domain Bacteria; phylum Gemmatimonadota; class Gemmatimonadetes; order Gemmatimonadales; family GWC2-71-9; genus CAVVWJ01. Next base: position 21,726 of record JAICPP010000009.1, read on the forward strand.
TACAGCGCCATCATTTCCACTCTTTCCACCCGGGAGTACGTCCGGGTCGATCAACGACGCTTCTTCCCCACCGAGCTGGGCGAGACGGTCGAGAAGATCATGGTGAGCAAGTTCCCCGAGATCTTCAACGTGGAGTTCACCTCCGAAATGGAGGAGGAGCTGGACCGGATCGAGGATGGAGAGCTGGCCTGGCAGCGGGTGCTGCAGGATTTCTACGGCCCGTTCACCAAGGCGCTGGATGCGGTGGACATGAAGGCGCTGGTTGCCGACGCCCACGGGCTCAACCCCGAGGAGCTGGCCAAGGAACGGTGTCCCAAGTGCGGCTCTCCCATCGAGCTCAGGACCGGGCGCTTCGGACCCTACCTGGCGTGCGTCAAATACAAGGATCACTGCGACTACGTGAAGTCGCTGAAGAAGGTCAAAGTGCCCGACCGTCCCAGCGACCAGAAGTGCCATCTCTGCGGGTCGGCCATGGTCATCAAGACCGGGCGCTTCGGCGAGTTCCTGGCCTGTACCACGTATCCCAAGTGCAAGGGAACCCGCTCCATCCCCATGGGACTCAAGTGTCCCAAGTGCGACACCGGGGAGCTGACGGAGCGGCGCACCAAGCGAGGGAAGTCGTTCTGGGGCTGTCTGCGATATCCGGAGTGCGACTTCTCGACCTGGAACCGGCCGGTTCCGGAGACCTGCCCCTCCTGCGGCTGGCTGGGCATGGAGAAGAAGATCAGCAAGGCGGAGGGCGAAACCCGGACCTGCCTCAAGTGTGGCCATCAAATCGTCGTCGCCGAGCCGGAGGAGGTCGCGCTGGGGTGACCGACACCGTCACCGTCGTCGGCGGAGGGCTCGCCGGCTCGGAAGCCGCATGGGCGCTTGCGGAACGAGGCGTCCAGGTCAGGCTCCACGAAATGCGGCCCGGAACCCAAACCGCCGCGCACCGCACCGATCGGCTCGCCGAAATCGTCTGCAGCAACTCCTTCAAATCGGTCGACCTCACCAACGCACACGGACTGCTCAAGGCGGAGCTGCGGGCGCTGGGCAGCGTGCTGCTCCCCTGTGCCGACGAGACCCGGGTGCCGGGCGGGACCGCGCTGGTGGTCGATCGGGAGTTGTTCTCCCAGGCGGTGCACCAGCGCATCACCGCGCATCCCAACATCACCTTGATTCGAGAAGAGGTCGCCCAGCTGCCCAGTCCGGGCGTGGTGGCCACCGGCCCGCTTACGGCCGAGCGGCTCACCCAGGCCATGGTGAAACGGCTGGGCTCCTCGGCGCTGGCCTTTTACGATGCCATCGCGCCGATCGTCGCGGCGGAGTCGCTCGATCGGACCCGGCTGTATGCGCTCTCCCGATACGGCAAGGGAGAAGGCGACGACTACCTCAACGCTCCGATGGATGCCGCAACCTACCAGCAATTCATCCGCGCTCTCATCGAAGCCGACCAGTTCCAGGGTCACCCGTTCGACGAGGTGCCCTACTTCGAGGGCTGCCTTCCAGTGGAAGAGATGGCCCGGCGAGGACCGGACACGCTCCGCTTCGGACCGATGAAGCCCGTGGGTCTGGCGGATCCGGAAACCGGCCGCGAGCCCTACGCGGTCGTGCAGCTGCGGCGAGAAGACCGAACCGGGCAGATGTGGAACCTGGTCGGCTTTCAAACCCGGCTCCGGATACCGGAACAGCAGCGGGTCTTCCGCACGATTCCTGGATTGGAGTCAGCCGAATTCCTGCGTTACGGGAGCATCCACCGCAACACCTATCTGAACAGCCCGGTGAGTCTGGGCCCTGGGCTCACCGCCCGGGACGACGACCAGCTCTTCTTTGCCGGGCAGATCACCGGCGTCGAGGGCTACACCGAGTCACTCGGCACCGGCCTTCTGGCAGGGATCAATCTCGCCCGGCGGCTGCAGGGTCTTCCTCTTGCGGTTCCCCCGCCTACTACGATGCTGGGGGGTCTGTACCGCTACCTGCGCGACGCCGATCCCGAGCACTTTCAGCCGATGAACGCCAACTTCGGGTTATTGGATCCGCTGCCTGGTAAGCTGAAAAAGGATCGCAAGAAGGAGCTGCTGGTCGAGCGAGCGCAGGCTGATTTGGCAGCCTGGCTTAAGCAATCGGGCATCGTTTTCGGTACCAAAGCTACGGCAAGAGCTCACCACAGAGGCACAGAGGACACAGAGGAATCACTTACTCATTAGACTCACGAAGTGGCGGAAGCCAGCTTCATCCCGAATGAGTGTGATAGTCGAGCTTGCTCCCAACCGGCACAATCATCGGAAGGTGATGGTCGACCTCGGATGTCGAGGACCTGAATGGTAGGGGAGTCCTCGGTGCCTCGGTGGTGAATTTTCTGGAGCCTCATGGCAGTACGTAACGAAGTCACGGAGTACCTGGCCCACCTGGAGAAGGAGCGGGACGTCTCGCCCCATACGGTAAAGGCGTATGGCCGAGACCTCGATGCCTTCACCGAGTTCTGCGACCGCCACTATGGGAGCTGGAACTGGCGGACGGTGGACCGGCTCGGCATACGCGGGTTCCTGGGCGAGCTGCAGCGACGCGGGCTGTCCAAGCGGAGCGCCGCACGCGCCCTCTCCGCCGTACGCAGCTTCTACCGCTTTCTCCAGGAGCATCACGGCGTCCCCAACAACCTGGCCCGGGCGGCCCGGATACCAAAGCTGGACAAGCGGCTGCCCAACTACCTCGACCGAGAGCAGACCCAGCGACTCTTCGACCTCGCCGAGCAGCGGGCCGGCGGGGACGAGATGATTCCCACCCGCGACCTCGCCATCCTCGAACTCTTCTATTCCACCGGTATTCGACTGTCCGAGCTGAGCGGGATGAACCTGGACGACCTGGACCTTTTGTCCGATCAGCTGAAGGTCCGGGGAAAGGGACGCAAGGAGCGGATCGTCCCGGTCGGATCGCGGGCCGTGCTGGCGCTGCGACGCTATCTTAACCTGCGAGAGCCGGTCGCCGGGCGTTCCGGCGGCGACCGGCGCGCTGTGTTCGTGAGCTCGCGGGGCAAGCGGCTGGGGCCGCGGGGGATCCAGCGGATCGTGCACCACCTGTTCGACAGCATTGGGGCGGACGGTCTCCGGGTGCACTCGCTTCGTCACACCTTTGCCACGCACATGCTCGATGCCGGTGCCGACCTCCGGGCCGTTCAGGAGCTACTGGGGCATGCGTCCCTCAGCACCACCCAGGTGTATACCCATACCAGTGTGGAGCGGCTGAAGAAGGTGTACAATCAGGCGCATCCCCGGGCGTAGTAGAAGTGCACTCTTCACTTTTCACTCTCTTGTTGAAGACCGATGACTCGTTTCCATGGAACGACAATCCTGGGCGTCCGGAAAGACGGCCGGGTCGCACTTGGCGGAGACGGCCAGGTCAGCATGGGAGAGACCGTCTTCAAGTCGCACGGAAGCAAGGTGCGCACCTTGAAGGGCGGCAAAGTGCTGGCCGGCTTTGCCGGCTCGGTGGCCGATGCGCTCACTCTCTATGAGAAGTTCGAGGAGAAGCTCGACCGCTACCCCGGCAACCTGCCGCGAGCGTCGGTCGAGCTGGCCAAGGACTGGCGCAGCGATCGAGTCCTCCGGCGCCTGGAAGCACTCCTCGTGGTAGCGGATCTGGAGCACAGCTTTCTGCTGAGCGGCACCGGAGAGCTGATCGAGCCGGATGACGGCATCGTCGCGATCGGCTCGGGAGGCAACTTTGCGCTCGCTGCGGCTCGGGCACTGCTCCCCATACCCGGCCAGGCGGCCCGGGACATCACCCAGCGCTCCCTGGAGATCGCCGCGGATATCTGCGTCTTCACCAATCGAAACATCACGATTCTGGAGTTGCCAAACGACGGTAAGCGGTAAGCGGTGAGCGGTGAGCGGGGTGCTGCTGGATCTTTCATCCCTTCCGCTTGCTCGGATGAGGGTTTTACCGCTTACCGCTCACCGCTTCCCGCTTACCTTTTAAGAATGACCGAACCCGCCAAAGAACTGACGCTGGCCGAGGAAGTGGCCCCACCCACGGCGCCCATGCCGTGGCTGGAAGAGATGCCGCCGCGACAGATCGTGGCCGAGCTGGACCGCTACATCGTGGGCCAGGAGGCGGCCAAGAAGGCCGTGGCCATCGCAGTCCGGAACCGCTGGCGCCGGGCCCAGGCCCCCGACGATATCCGGGACGAGATCACTCCCTATAACATCATCATGATCGGCCCCACCGGCGTCGGTAAGACGGAAGTCGCCCGGCGACTGGCCCGGCTCTCGGGCGCGCCATTCATCAAGGTCGAGGCATCCAAGTTCACCGAGGTGGGGTACGTGGGTCGTGACGCCGAGTCCATGGTGCGGGACCTAGTCGATTCGGCCATCAACCTGGTGCGTACCGAGCGGGAGGACGAGGTCTACCCCCAGGCAGAGCAGCGAGCCGACGAAAGGCTGCTGGACCTCCTCCTCCCGGCCGCACCCCCGCCGGCGGAAAAGGCGGAAAGAGCTGAACGGACGGAAAGTCCCTCCGTGTTCGTGGTCTCTTCCAGTGGGCAGGCCAAGTCGGAGCGGCCGCTCTCTCCCGAGGAAGAGCGGCGGGGCCGCTCGCGCGAGAAGCTCCGGCAGATGCTGGTCGATGGCCAGCTGGAGGAGCGGGAGGTCGAGCTGGAGGTGACTCCCCAGAGCTTCCCCATGATGGAGCTGATCCAGCCGCCCCAAGGCATGGAGGGCGCCGACATCAACTTCACCGAGATGCTCCAGGACATGCTCCCCAAACGGAAGAAGCGGCGGACGGTGAAGGTGCCGGAAGCCCGCCGGATCCTGATCGATGAGGAGCTCAAGAAGCTGGTGGACATGGATGACGTGGTGAACGAGTCCCTCGACCGGGTGGAGAACCACGGCATCATCTTCATCGATGAGATCGACAAGATTGCGGGCGAACGGGGCCAGGGCGGCGGACCCGACGTCTCTCGTGAAGGTGTGCAACGCGACCTGTTGCCCATCGTGGAGGGCTCCACGGTCCAGACCCGCTACGGCTACGTCCGGAGCGACCACATTCTGTTCATTGCCGCCGGGGCGTTCCATGTCTCCAAGCCTTCGGATCTCATCCCCGAGCTCCAGGGGCGCTTTCCCATCCGGGTCGAGCTGCAGCCGCTGACCGAACAGGATTTCGTCCGGATCATGACGGAACCGGAGAACGCGCTGACCAAGCAGTATCAGGCGCTGGTCGTGGCGGAGGGGGCGGAGCTCGAGTTCACCGCCGACGGAATCGC
>JAICPP010000158.1 GCA_025929805.1 Gemmatimonadales bacterium
TGGCGCAGCTCGCTTCGCTCCCTCAGGAGGGGCGGCCGACTCGTTGTCTGCGGCGCGACGACCGGTCCGACGGTGTCACTGGATCTGCGGCGACTGTTCTGGCACCAGTGGTCTCTCCTGGGCTCGACTCTGGGAAGTCGTCGGGAATACGCGGAGGTCGTCAGGCTGGCGGGTGAAGGGAAGCTGTGGCCGGTCATTGACCAGGTAGTACCGTGGGACAGAGCCCTGCTTGCGATCGAGCGTCTGGCCAGGGGTGAGCAGATCGGGAAACTCGTAATCGAGGTTGCGCCGTGAACGACCTATGGCAACGCATTCTCGTCGGGGCCGAACAGATCGGCAGCGTGATCCCCGCACTGGTCGGGGCCGCCGTCATCCTGATCACCGGCTACTTCCTCGCGCGTCAAGTTCAGCGGTGGGCCGACGACACCTTGAAGCGGCTCAACTTCCATCGAGTGGCGAGTGCGGGGGGCCTGGACGAGGTGGTCGGGCGAACTGGTTCGAGGCTCGATCCCGTCCGGGCTCTGGCCAAACTGATCTTCTGGCTGGTAATGCTGGTGGTCATCCTCCTGACCAGCACCGCACTCGGCCTCGAGAGCATCAATGAGATGTTCGGGGCCATGCTGGCCTTCATCCCCACCTTGATTGCCGGGATCGTGATCGTGATTCTCGGCATCATCGTCGGCGAGTTCGTGCGCGGCGTAATTGTGGCCTCGGCCGGGAGCGTCTCGGGTGTGCCCACCGTAGCCAAGATGGCCAAGGGTGCCGTCATCCTGATTGCGCTGTTCATGGCGCTGCAGCAGATCGGAGTCGCCGAGGAGATCGTCACCGCCGCATTCACCCTGATTCTGGGCGCCGGTGCACTCGCAGTTGGCCTGGCCTTTGGTCTGGGGAACCGGGAGCTCGCCGGCGATATCACCCGACGATGGTATGAACAAGGGCAGCACCGTGGCCGCCGCCGAAACGACCTGAGCGGACCCAATACGCCGCCGGGAGAGGAGCCACCGATTCTCGACTAGACGCTCAGCGCAGCTTGAATCGCGCCAAGCTCCTCGATCCATCGCCGTTTTTTACGGATCCGTAGACCACGCCATTCGCACCGAATCCCACCAAGCTCGCATCCTTAGGAAACGCTACTTCGGGGCGCCAGCCACTTCGCCGATCGACCCTGCCGTAGACCAGGCTAGAACCTTCGCTTTGGCGGGGCCGCTGGAGCCACACCTCGCCGCTCGGGCTGCTGATAGCGAGATCGAACGGCGGCTTGGTTTCCGCGAACGGGTAGACGATGCGGAGATCCTGAGGCATGCCGAACTGCTTACCCTGCTCCCGAACCTGGGCGAGAACCCGGTCCTTGTCCGCCTGAGTAACAGCCACCTTGGTGAACGACCGGGGCTCTCCGAGGGTCCATTTGCCTGCGGGTGAGCGCCAGTCCACCCGGTTTTCGTGAGCCCGCGCCACCCAGGCGGTGCCATCCGGCAACACACCAAAAAAGTCGTTGGGAGCAAAGACCTTGGCGGCTTGCTGGACCTCTTCCCCGAAAACGGCGTCTCCGTACTCGGGTGAGACCAGCCGGGCCACGGTGTCGACTTGTCCTCCAGGTAAGGCTATTCGAAGAACGGGAATGCTGTCGGGCCGCACCGGGCTTCCGGGCTCACCGCCACCCAGCACCGATTGGTAGTCGATCTTGTACCCTCCTCCCACGGTGTCGTACGCCATGATGGGCGTCCTGCCGGCCACCTGCTTGATCGGTAAGAGACCGAGGGCCCGTCCAGCCTCGTTCCACAACGTGGTTCGAATAGCGCTGAAGTCCACAAGAGCGATCGTATCGCCCGCCAAGCGGGCCACCCATCCGGGGAACCGGTACTGCTCGGAAGGACTGTCCGGGCGGATGGAGTCGACCGGGGTACCCAGGGTATCCAATCTGCCGGTCCGGAAATCGGCACGCAGGAACAGCTTACTCTTGGTGTCGGCGAACAGTACCCGCCCGTCCTTCAGCTCGATCACGTTGCTGATCATCCCCAGGCTGGCGGGGAGCCGGCGGTCCTGGCTCAGCCTTTGACTCTGACTCTCGGCTGGACGGCAGGCGACCGTAGCCACCGACAGGACAGCGTAGATCGTGCACAGCTTCATTCGAAATCCCTCATGGTTCGGTGAGTTGGGTGGCGAGCTTCATGGCCACCAGTCTGGTGCCGCTGGGGGTTGGCTCCACGAAAAGGCCGTGGCTGGGACTCAGCGCCATGACACGCCCGTGCCCTCTGACCCGGATCTCCCGAACCATGCGGCCTCTGCGGTCGACCACGTGATAGCGGCGGGATGAATCGGCGGGGGCACGGCTCTTCTCCAGCCATACCTCGCCCGAAGGGGCTGTAAGCCCCGCCTCGAACGGAGGCTTGAGCGCCGCGAACGGCAGCTCCTGAGCCGTGCGCCTCAGTTCGGGGGGAAACCGGCGGAGGAAAAGCTCGCGGTCGTATCGGGTGACCTCGAGAACCCGGTCGGGGAGTGGCTCGCCCCGAGACCAGTCGCTGTCTGGAGAGCGCCAGTCGACCCGATTGTCGTAAACCCGCGCCACCCACACCGAGCCGTCCTTCAGGACGCCCCAGCGATCCACCCCGCTGAACACTCGACGCTCGAATCGCCGGCCGGCTTCTCCCACCACTTCGGCAATGTCCAACGGCGCCAGTCTCGCGATGGTATCGACCCGTCTCAGTTCCGAATCGGTCCGGACCAGAGCGGCCGAGTCGCGGTTGCCGCTCCCATCTGGTCCGGGAGGAGGATACAAATCCAGGTAGAATTGTCCGGCGGCATCCCGCGCACGGGGCAGCGTTCCCCGCACGGAGGACGGAGCTGGTATCGCGCGGATAAGCCGGCCCGTGGGCCCCCATAGCCCCAACCGGCGCAGTCCCCAGTCCCCGATGTAGAGGGTATCTTCGGCAACGAAGATGTTGGAAGGGTTCCCGAGTTGTTCCGAGCTCCCGCCGCCGACCCGAGCCGTTTTTCGCCCGGCAAAGTCTACTATGGCTACTGTTTCCTCGGCCTGCACCAGCACAGCCCACCGTTCACCACCCAGCCAAGCCGCCTCGGACACCTCACCGTAGTCGGTCTGGAGTGTATCACCCGAAGGGGTGAGATCGCTGACGACCGGTGGGGCCGTCGAGGATCCGCACGCAGCAAGGAAGCCTGCTACCAGCAGGAAAATTCCCCCATAGGTGCCAGGATGCATGCGCGGAAAGGTAATGGCCCTTCATGCGGCGTACTTGCGGTATCGGCGAACAGCCAGCATCAGTACAGCCAGACCGGCCGCGGCGAGGCCGAGGATGGTGGTCCCTACGGTTTCGAGCCCGGCGCCCTTCACCAGCACCGAGCGCATGATGAACACGAAGTGCTTGACCGGGTTCGCCTCCGCTACCGCTTGGGCCCAGTCCGGCATGGAGTCGAGCGGGGTGAACAGGCCCCCCATGAGCAAAAAGATCAGGATCACGAAGAAGGCAACGAACATTGCCTGCTGTTGGGTTCGCGTGATGGTGGAGATCCACAGGCCCAGTCCGAGCACCACGATCAGGTAGACCATGAGAGCGAGATAGACTAACACCAGATTTCCTCGCATTGGAATGCCGAAAACCAGCTTGCCGATAGTCAACCCGATCGTAAAAATCACCAACGAGAGCAGCCAGAACGGGATCAGCTTGGCCGCGATGAACTGGAGTTTGGTCATCGGGGTCACATTCAGCTGCTCCAGGGTACCGAGTTCGTACTCCCGAGTGATGTTCTGCGCGGTCAGGAGGAGCCCGATGATGGTGGTGAGCGCCACCAGGAGCGCCGGCACCATGTAGTGCTTGTAGTTCCTGGTGGGATTGAACCAGCGTTGCGTCCGCAGGTCGAGAGGAGCCGGCCGCATCGTACCGGTGAAGGATCGGCGTCCGGCAGGAAGCGTTGCGCTGAGCTCCCTGGCGTAATCCGACAGGATGGTAGTGGCATTGGATTGGATAATGCCGGCGGCCGAGCCCTCCTCGGCGTTGAGGATGAGCTGCACCTTGGCTCGGCGGTGCTGAACCAGGTCCTCCTCGAAGTGCCGTGGGATGTGGAGCACAGCGGTGACGTCCCGATCGAGTAAAGCCTGCTCGGCGACTTGATCACTCGGCGCCTGGCGCACCACTCGAAACTGACGCCCACCCTCCAGCCTCTGGACCAGGCCCGCGGACACCGTCGTCCGGTCCTCGTCCACTACCAGCAGACGGGTCTGCTTGAGATCGAAGGTCGCGGCATTGGAGAGCACCAGCAGCTGCACCACCGGGATCATGAAGATCTGGGCTACGGTGGTGTGATCACGAAAGATCTGGAGAAACTCCTTGCGTACCAGAAAGAGAATCGTTCGCATGGTCTAGCTCAGCCGGATGGCCAGCTTGCGGGATCCCACGAGCAGGAAAAACGCGGTCATGCCCAGCAGCACCAGCGTCTCCTGCCACAGGGTGGCGAGCCCCGCGCCTTTGATCATGATTCCCCGCACCACTACAAGAAACCAGCGCGCCGGGACCATGAAGGAGATGGCTTGGAGCCAGCCGGGCAGGGAGTCCAGCGGAAAAATGAATCCGGACAGCAGCATGGTAGGCATCATGAGCCCCGCGAGCGCAAAAATCATCGCGGTTCGCTGGGTCGGCGCCTTGGTGGAGATGACGATTCCCAGGGCAAGCGCGGTGATGATGTAGAGCCCACATTCGGCCAATAGGAGCGTTAGGCTCCCCCGCAAAGGGACCTGGAACACGACCCGGGCTGCGATCAACACCAGGATTACGCCCGAGAACCCGAGCACGATATAGGGGATCACCTTCCCGACGACGATGGCGGCCGGACGGATAGGTGATACCAGCAACATCTCCATCGTGCCGGTCTCCTTCTCCCGCGTAATCGAGATCGCGGTCATCATGGCGGACATGATCGTGAGGACGAAGGCCACGAGGCCCGGCACGAACAGGTGGGAGCTCTCCAGGGTCGGGTTGTACCTCAGCCGACTGGTAGGCTCGATCCGGAGACCGTCCTGCGCCGGAGCCGCATCGCCATACCAGCGGTGGATCACCGCCGTAGCGTAACCCTGCATGATCCCGCCGGTATTCGGATCGCTGCCATCGGTAAGCAGCTGAATTAGCAGCGAGTCTCCTCGTCCAAGCCGGCGCTCTACCTCGCTGGGGAGTACCAGTGCCTGCCGGATCGAACCGGCACGGAACTGAGTCTCCAGATTCTGACTACTCGAGGCCACGCCGACCACGTGAAAGCGCTCCGAAGCAGCCAGGCGATCGCGCAACTCCAGTGTGGCAATGTCGGGAGTGGGATCTACCACGGCGATGGGGATCTTCCGGACGTCGGTGCGGACCGCGAACCCGAAGATCAACACCTGGATCAGAGGTAGAAGGAGGAGGATGGCCAGGGTCTGGCGATCCCGAAGCAGGTGCAGTGTCTCCTTGCGTACGAAGCCGAGGAACGCCTTCATACGCCCGCTCCCGGGCGGGTGAGGCGGAGGAAGACATCGTCCAGCGTCGCCGCCCCGAACTGGTTGCGCACAGCGGACGGAACGCCCATAGCCGCGATGGCGCCGTCTACCATGATCGAGATCCGATTGCAGTACTCCGCTTCGTCGAGGTAGTGGGTGGTGACCAGAACGCTGGTCCCCTGCGCCGCTGTCTCGTAGATGAGCTCCCAGAAACGACGGCGGGTGATCGGATCGACCCCTCCGGTTGGCTCGTCCAGAAAAACCACTCCCGGCCGGTGCAGTAGCGCTACACAGAAGGCGAGTTGCTGCTTCCAGCCCAATGGGATCTCCCGAACCAGCTCATTCCCTGCGTGCTCCAGGCCGATGCGGGCCAGGATGCCCCCGGTTCGGGTGGTGATGTCGCGGTCGCTGACGCCGTAAATGCCGCCGTACAGCGTGATGTTCTCCTGCACCGTCAGGTCTTCGTAGAGCGAAAACCGCTGGCTCATGTAGCCGATGCGGCGGCGCACCTGCTCGGCCTGGGTGCTGATATCGTAACCGGCGACAGTCGCCGATCCGGAGGTAGGAACCAGCAGACCAATCAGCATGCGCATGGCAGTGGTCTTTCCAGCCCCATTAGCGCCCAGAAATCCGAAGACTTCTCCCTGCTCGACGTGGAAGGTTATGGCGTCCACCGCGGTGAACTGACCGAAACGGCGGGTGAGCTCATGAGCATCGATGGCGTAGGTGCTCACGCGGCCTGTCCCTGCGACATGTACCACATGAATGCGTCTTCAATGCCGGCCGCGATTGGCTGGATGGAGGCTTCACGAAAGCCGGCGGACTCGACGTATTGGCTCAACTCCCGCGCGATCATCCCGGGTTCGCTATCCGTGCGGGCATCGGTGTAGTGGAGCGACTCGCCGAATGGCCAGACTGACGCGGCGTGAGGGAACCGACGCAGCGCCCCGAGGAGACCCAGAACGTTGTCGCCCCGTACGGCAAACAGCGGGAGCGGGTAGCGCCGCTCTATCTCGGCCGGGCGGTCGGTGACCAGCAGCTTGCCGTCCTGCATGAGGCTGACTCGATCGCACAGCCCGGCCTCATCCATGTAGGGGGTAGAGACGACGATGGGCAGGCCTTCGTCCCGGAGTCGCCGAAGCAGCCCCCAGAACTCCCGCCGGGATACCGCATCTACGCCCGTCGTGGGCTCGTCCAGAATCAGGATCTCGGGGCGGTGCACCAGGGCACAGCACAAGGCGAGCTTCTGCTTCATGCCGCCGGAGAGCGCTCCGGCTCTGCGGGCGGAAAATTGTTCCAGTTGAACCCAGATGGGAGCAATCGTCTCCCGTGCCGCGGCCACCGTGGTGTTGAAGAGAGACGCGAAGAAACCCAGATTCTCGGCCACACTCAGATCGGGGTACAATGAGAAGCGCCCTGGCATGTAGCCTACCCGAGCTCGCAGATCCCAGAGGTCGTTTACTACATCGCGGCCCAGCACCCGCGCGCTTCCTTCGTCTGGCAGCAGGAGCGTCACCAGGACGCGGAAAAGGGTGGTTTTGCCGGAGCCGTCCGGACCGATTACCCCGTAGAGCTCGCCCGGCTGCACTTGGAGAGACACGTTGTCCAGCGCCGCGTCGTCACCAAAGCGCCGCACCAGACCCTGAGCGTCGACCGCAGGCTCTAGGCTCATTCGCTGGCGTTATCCTCGATGATCAGCTCTCCTGGCATCCCGATCCTGAGAGCACCGTCGCTGTTCTCCACGACGATCTTGACCGCGTACACCTGGTCGGTCCGCTCGTCCCGGGTCTGGATCGGAGTAGGAGTGAATTCAGCCGCGGAAGCGATCCAGGTAATCCGGCCGGGCAGGGTGGCGATCGAATCCGCCCGGTCGACTCCAATTTTCACCAGTTGACCGAGGCGAAGCATGCCGAGCTGGGCCCCGCTTACATAGGCCCGGAAGGTGAGGGAGTCGAGGGCTGCCAACTTGAAGAGCGGCTGACCTTGCTGCACGTATTCCCCGGGCTCCACGTATCGGGTCAGCACCGTCCCATCCAGCGGGCTGCTGATCCGACTCCGAGCCAGCTTGTCGTCGAAGAGCGCTACCTGGGCGTCCAGAGCGGCCAGTTCCTGAACCGAGGTGGCTTGGGCCGCGCGTGCGCCGACCAGCTGCTCCTTGACTACCTTGACCTCGCGCTCGGCCCGGTCACCCTGCTGGGCAGTGGCTGCCGCATTGCGAAGCAGCCGCTCGGTGCGCGACAGCTCGCGTTCGGCGATGGTGTGCTGGACTTCCAAGGCAGCCACGGCGGCGCCTGCCTCGCGGGCGCGAGAAGCTCCCGCCCTGCGCCGCGCCGCCAGGGCACGACGCTCCAGGATCAAGGGCACGGTGTCGATCGCCCCGAGAGTGGTGCCCCTGGTGACCCGGTCCCCCTCTTGCAGCCTGAGCGCCAGTAGGCGGCCGCCCAGCTCGGTGGCAA
>JAICPP010000349.1 GCA_025929805.1 Gemmatimonadales bacterium
GCGAGTTTCCGGAGGTGCCTTCATCCGGATCAGCCCGCGGGTGAGCAGGATGGCGGTGAGCGGTTCCAGCGCGGTTGCTCCGGCGATCGCACCGTAGGCTTCGAAGAACGCCATCTTTTCCGTGAGATCCATGTCCTTGAGCGACTTGCCGAGGACGACGGCTTCCACCCTGCGAAGGGCGCCCTTGTAGCCACGCGACCCCGCAGCGCGCACGGCAGCCAGCCGTACTCCGCGGTCGGGGTCCTCGATACCCTTGTCCACTACCGTCAGGGCACCCGGCGTGCCCAACTGGGAGAGGGCCTGAACCACGGCCAATCGGACCGCGGCATCAGGATGCCTCATGGCCTCAGCCAATCCGGGTACCGCATGGTGGAGCTCGAGCCGCCCGCATAGCGTCACCATCCCGAGCAACGCAGGCGATTCGGGTGAACGCAGGATTCGCAGCACCTCATCGGAATGGACATGGGCGAGCCGCTCGACCACTTCCTCCAGAATTTTCCGGAGCGGCTCGGACGAGAGATTCGGCAGCCAGCTGACCAGCGGCTCCAGGGCCGCGGCGGTCAGCTCGCGCAACACTTCGGCGGCGTGCGAGTCCACCCCGAGGTGGCTCGCCTCGTCCAGTGATTGCAGCAGCTGTCCCACGATGCCGGGCTCGCTCAGCTTCACGACAAAAGCATCCAGCCGTTCGCCATGCTCCGGCTGCAGGTCGACGGCTCGCTGTTTCAGAATCTTGCATTCGCGCAGGACTGCGGCGGCGCTGCGAAAGTCCCGCGCATTGAGCAGGTTGGGAAACAGCCGCTCGAGAATCCGAAGAATTTCCTGGCGTACCGACTGGTCGGGATTGATCTCCATCAGGTCGAACAGCACGTTGAGCGCGCTTCCGCGCACATCTCGCTGGTATTCCTGGTCCAGCTCTCGCGCCAGATAGCTGATCTCGGCTTCATCCAGGAAGTAGAGGGTGGAATCGACCTCCTCGATCTCGATCAGACTTTTCGCCCTCGCAGGAGCCTCCTCGGCAACCTGGGCTTTCCGCTCTTCAGGGCTGGGGCCGGCCTGAAGCTGGCCGGATACCTGAGGTACCGATCCGGCACCGTCCCCGGAGAAGAAGTCGATGAACCGGTACTCGATGTACTGGAACTCGTGTTCCCAGAGCAGGGTAGGCAGATCGTCCCCGGCATCGGGAGGTAGAAATCGCGCCTGATTGATGATGATGAGGAGCTGAATCAGGTCCTCCTGTTCAGCCCCGCGTCGGATGGTCAGTGCGCGCAGGCCATCCTTGAAGAGGCTCCAGGTCAGGCTATCCGTCTTGTTGGCCTGTTGGTAGACGACCTGGTCTTCCAGGATGAACTCGGTTTCCGTCACCTTGAGAACGATCTCATCCACCGAGGCCCAGACCGGAGTGCAGGCTGCCTGGACGTTCTGGATGGCTCGCTGGTAGATCGGATTGTTCGGCAGATAGATCTGAAACGCCCGGAGGGCCTTCACCATTACCGAGATCAGCTCGGCGACCTGAGCCACCGGCAGGACCGGAGTCTCGGGTTGAGGCTGTGCGGTCACAGCCGGATACCCAACGTGGCAGCTACGTGCGCCACGTCCTTGTCACCGCGACCGCTGAGAC
>JAICPP010000225.1 GCA_025929805.1 Gemmatimonadales bacterium
AGCTGCGGCGCTACGCACTCCGGCGCGACTTCCGGCACATCGACCCGGGTGAGGCGACCGTCATGCTGCTGGAAGGCGGGCCCCGCCTGCTGCCATCCTATCCCGAGAAGCTGAGCGACCAGGCCAAGCAGGATCTCCGTCGTCTGGGCGTTGAAGTGAGGATCGAGACCTTGGTTACCGACATCCGGCCCGGTGCGGTGATCGCGGCCGGCTGGACCATTCCTACTCAGACCGTGATCTGGGCCGCGGGCAACGTAGCGAGCCCGGTACTCCGATCACTGAATGCACCCCTCGATTCGGCCGGGCGCGCCATCGTCGAGCCCGACTGCACCATCCCCGGTCACCCGGAAGTGTTCGTCCTGGGAGACGCAGCATACTTCACTCATCAGGAAGGTGGCCCACTGCCGGGGATCTGCCCGGTCGCCATTCAAATGGGCGAGTACGCTGCCGACGCAATCATGACCGACCTCAGGGGAGAACCGCGCCGAGCCTTTCACTACTGGGACAAGGGTCAGCTTGCGGTGATCGGACGGGGCCGTGCCGTGGCCGATATCTGGAAGCTGCACTTCGGCGGCCTGCTGGCGTGGTTCGTGTGGACCTTCGTGCACATCTTCTTTCTCATCGGGTTCCGCAACCGGATACTGGTGATGATCCAATGGGCCTGGTCGTACATCACCTACGGCGTGGGAGCCCGTCTCATCGCCGGCGAGACGCCCTGTGCCACCCCGCCGCTCCCGCGGATGAGCGTTCCGGCGGCATCCCGGTGAGTCTTGCCGGCGACGTAAAGGAACGAGCGGAGGCGATCGGCTTCATCGCCTGCGGCATAACCCACCCGGGGCCCACGGCCCATGGTGATTTCCTGGATCGATGGCTGGCAAAGGGATACGCCGGTACCATGCGCTACCTCCACCGGCAGGCCAGGCGGCGAAAGGATCCGCGCCTGATCATGCCGGAAGCCCGATCAGTAGTCGTGGTGCTCGACAACTACTACACCCCGGACCAGGAGCGGGACCGGCACGCACCCCGGATCGCCAAGTATGCCCGCGGCGAAGACTACCATCGGGTGACGCAGCGCCGCCTGCGACAGCTGGCGGACTTCCTGCGCCAGCGTGGCGCAACCCTGAGCCGCACCTTTGCCGATGCCGGTCCGGTGCCCGAGCGCGAGCTGGCCCAGCGAGCCGGCCTGGGGTGGATCGGCAAGAACACCATGCTGATCAGCCCAACGGCGGGCTCGTTCTTCTTTATCGGATCGGTGTTCACCGACCTCGCGCTGGAACACGATGCCCCCTTCAATCTCGACCGCTGCGGCAGCTGCACCCGATGCCTGGACTCGTGCCCCACCGGGGCCTTGCTCGAGCCGCGACTGCTGGACGCGACCCGCTGCATCTCCTATCTCACCATTGAGCAACGCGGCCCCATGCCAGGAGAGTTGGCGGATCGGCTCCAGGGCTACGCCTTTGGCTGCGACATTTGTAACGATGTGTGCCCCTGGAATGAGCGGTTTGCCCAGCCGACCGGTGTTGCCGAGTTTCGTCCCGGCTCCCATCACTCCCGGAGAGACCCCGACAGCTTCGAGCGCATGAGTGAGGAGGAGTTCGCCCGGGAGCTCGGCCACACGCCGCTGGAGCGAGCCGGGCTTCGAGGCATGCAAAGAAATTTCCGGGCGGCATTCGGCACCCCTGCCGCGACAGCGAGCCGGGAATGAGCGACCACCTGGCTCGTCTGCTCCGTTACGACATGTGGGCCAATCAGGAGACTCTGCAAACGCTCCGTCAGGGAGCAGCGCCGGCTCGGAGCCTGCGGTGGATGGGTCACATCATTGGCGCGGAATACCTCTGGCTGGCTCGATTGAACCAAAGCCCGGCGCCGATGCCGGTGTGGCCCGACCTCTCGCTTCAGGATTGCGAACTGCGTCTTCGTGAGCTGTCCCGCCGGATGCTGGATGATGTCGCCGGCGCCGCCGGTCCGCTTTCCCGGGCAGTCTCTTACACCAACTCCAAAGGAGAAGCCTGGACCAATACGGTCGAGGAGATCCTCACCCACGTCGTGATTCACTCGGCATATCACCGGGGGCAGATCGCATCCGATCTCCGCACGGCAGGTCAGGAGCCGGCTTACACCGATTACATCCATGCCGTCCGGCAGGGCCTGGTCGAATGACTCAGTTCTCGGCCGGCCCGCTCATCGTCATGACGGGAGTGGTCCTCGTGCTGATTGGACTCGCCGTATGGTGGGGTGCGTTCGGGTGGTTCGGGCGGCTGCCGGGGGACATCCGGATCGAGCGAGAGAACATGCGTATCTACATCCCGCTCGTGTCGATGCTCCTGATCTCGCTGGTGCTGAGCTTGATCATGTACCTCTTCAACCGTCTCCGCTGAGCGCCCTCGGCATGGCCAACAAGGTTGAGCGTCGAGGCATAGAGACCACGGTGGGGACTCGCCCCTCCGCCGAGGTGGAGCGACTCCGGACCATGGCGCGGCTGCTCGACAGCGCGATTCAGATTCCGGGAACCCGCTATCGGGTGGGTCTGGACGCGCTCATCGGGCTGGTACCGTTTGCCGGTGACGTTACCGGAGCGATCCTCTCCAGCTTCATCGTTCTCCGGGCAGCTCGTTTGGGGGCTTCCCGAGCCACCGTCATCAGGATGATGGGGAACATAGCCCTCGATGCCATTGTGGGCGGGGTCCCGCTGTTGGGTGATCTATTCGATGCGGGATGGAAAGCCAATACCCGAAACCTCGCATTGCTGGAGGCTCACCTCCAGCGGCCCGGCCCGACCGCGCGAGCAAGCCGGAGACTTCTGGTATTCCTCGGACTCGGGCTGGTCGCGCTCCTGGCCGGCATCATCGCTCTGGGAGTGTTGGCAGCCGACCTCGTCGTGATCCAGATGCGATAGCCGATGCCCATTACGCCATCGCTGTATAGCATTGCCATCTTCGTGAACGACATCGGGCGGGCCATCGAGTTCTACCGTGATACGCTGCGTCTCCCGATTACCAAGCAGGGCTCGTTCGGCGCCGAGTTTCTGGAGGGAGACACCCATGTGAGCGTCCACCCCGCGATTCATCCGGAAGCGAAGTCGCTGGTGGGCAGGCACACCGGCATTACGCTGTTCGTTCCTGACCTGCTGCACTACTGCGGCGAGCTGCACGAGCGGGGCGTGCGATTCACCACCGAGCCGACCCAGCAGTCCTGGGGCATCATGGCCATGGTGGCAGATCCGGACGGGAACGTGCTGGCGCTCTGGGAAGACAAGCTGCCCGGCCATCACGACCAGCCGGTGGATCAGGCGGACGGGTTGGCCTGATCGCAGGGTTTGGCCCGGCCGGGCTGAGCGGGTGAGATGTCTCTGGCGTGCGGGTGCCCCCGAAAGCAGTCCTCGATGATCTGGCCCTGCTGCTCCATACCATACGCGTGGAACGGCTTGCCCGGTTCGGGGATGTACCGGTAAGGGTTCGATCCAAGCCTCAGCTTGCGATGGATCAGGTCCCGGAGCTGGTTCCCCACCCCTCGGCTGAAGTACCTCAAGGGCCCCCATGATTGGTACTGGCTGCAGTGAGTGAGCTCATGCGCCAGGACCGGGAGATCGCCGCAGCACCGGTCGGGAAGGAACACATGATTGCCCAGCGTCACGGCGCGATTCCGGCTCAGGCTCAACACGATTGCCCGCACCAGACCTGCGCCGCCAGCCGCCCCGGTTCGATATAGCCGCACCCGATCGCAGTCCAGGAGAGAGGCCAGGGTTCCCAACGCGGCGCGCTCATCGGGGGTCAGAGATTCGCCGGGCATGGCTCGGTCTACCGTCCCAGGAACTCGCCGATCGGTGCGAGCGCCTCGATGTGGTCGCAGAAGATCTTGAACGTCGCAAGGATTGGGACGGCGAGAAACGCACCCGGGATGCCCCAGATCCACCACCAGAACACCAGTCCCACCAGGATCGCGACCGGGTTCAACGTCAGGCGATGCCCCACCACCCATGGAAAGATGAACTGCGACTGGAGCACGTTGACGGCCAGGTAAGCCCCGGGAACAAGCAGCGCCTGACCTATCTGCTCGAAGGTGACCAGGCCCGCCAATGCCAGCACCGCGAACAGAGCGGTGGCGCCGAGATAAGGGACGAACTCTGCCAGGGCGGCGAGCGCTCCCCAAAGCAGCGGGTTGGGCATCCCCAGCAGGTACATCGCCCCGGCCACCACCAGCCCCTCGACGAGGTTGACGGCGGCGACGGTGAGGAGGTAGGTGGAGATGGAGGCCTCCGTCTTCCGCGCGATCTCCACCGCCTTCCGCTTGTCGCGGAGGGTGGGGAGCACCTTGATGAGCTTCTGCAGGAAGAGGTCGCCCGCCGCCAGGAGGAAGTAGAGGAGGATGAGCACCTCCAGCGCGCCCACCACGAAGCGCTGCGTGGTCCCGAAGATGCGCGCGATCAGGCTGGGCTGGCGGAC
>JAICPP010000292.1 GCA_025929805.1 Gemmatimonadales bacterium
CGCCCGCGCGGAGCGCCTCGATGCTGCTGGTGACACTGGGATTGCCGGTCATCACGACCACGATGGTGTCCTTGTACGCCTCCAGAGTGGCCTGGAGAATCTCGAGGCCGGAGACCTGGGACATGTACAGGTCAACCAGGATGATGTCGAACTTGCGGCGCCGAACCGTTTCCAGGGCTTCCTCGCCGCGCCCGATCAACGTGACATTGTAGCCGTCCATCTGGAGCACGCTGGCGCAACTCTCACGCAGCGTGCGCTCGTCATCGACAACCAGCACCCGTATGCTGGCTTTCACTTCGCTGGGTATGGAGAGTGGATCGCGTGCGGTGCTCTCGGATACGGAAAGAGGTTTCCGCTCCGACTGGACGATGGGGCTGGCCATCCTTCGACTCCCGGGGGCAGACCGCGACGAGCGGTCGGTTTAACTCAAATCCGGCGCGGCGGTCGAGCCGGAAGATCGTGGTACACAACTCGGCATCCGGGCGGAACCGTCTGCTCCCCGGAGAGACAGCAGTAGTAACGTTCTTACCACAACTTGACGCATATGTCAAGCAGGGTGCTGCGTGTAGGCTACAGGCCAAATCGCTAAGTTGGTGCGAGATCGTAGTTTCCTCACCACAGCTGTGGCGCGGCGCGGTCAGGTGGGATACGTAAACGGGGCCTGATCGAAGGCCCGGATCTGTTCGGCGTCACCGTCCCGTTTCAAGTCCCGGAGGGCCGTCGTAGCCCTCAACAGGAGCTCTACCGCGTCGACCGGGGACTCTGCAAAGTCAGGAACCGCACAGTAGCCGGCCCGTACCCTCAGCGACCGCTCGCCGCCACGGACCGGGATGGGCGACGCCTCGATACTTCCACCTAAGCGCTGAATCAGCCGGAGGACTCCGTCGCTGGAAGTCGCGGGTGCGATCACCGCAAACTCGGCGTGGCCCAGCCGTCCGATCGCGTCGGATGACCGACCCGCTCGCTTGAAAAGCTGGCCAACCTGTTCCGCGATTCGCTGAATTTCCTCATCGGTGGGTTCACTCGAGCCGTTGCCATCGGGCTCGGGGGAGAAAACGACGCAAGCCAGAGGATCCCGCCGCCGGAATGCGTCGGCGCCAATCTCATGCGCCCGGTGGGACAGCCCCCGCATGTTGTAGAGCCCGGTACCAGGATCGAGCAAGCTTTCCTCGCGGAGGGCATCGACCTCGAGCTTGCACTGCAGGAAGGTGCCCAACTTGAGCAGCAAGGCCTCGCCATCGAGTGGCTGGCCCAGGAACTCCCAGGCACCGGCGCGATAGGCTTCGAGGCGCTGAGTTCGCCCTGAAGGTCCTGAGGTAGTGATAACAATCGGGGTTGTTGCGCTGAAGCGAGGATCACTGCGAAGCATGCGACAGACCTCGAAGCCATGGATGTCAGGCATCTGGGCGTCGAGGATGATCAGATCTGGTTGCGCTGTACGGGCCCGCTCCAGGGCCTGTTGTCCGGTATAGGCTCTTACCACCGAGTAGCCGCTTGGGCCCAGGATGCTCTCCAACGATCGCGCTGACCATTCCTGGTCATTAGCGATAAGGACTAGGGGTGTAGAAGGAGCCTTGTCTCGATTTGCCATTGCGTGTCAGCCAGAGAGTTTTTGGAATGCCGGCCCAGGGTTTCTCCCACCGATAGCAGAACTCGTGCGCCGTTGGATCAAACCGTTAAACGTGTAATCGACAACGCATTGTCCCTTGCTGCCGCGCCACAGTGCAGGCCTGATCGGTGGAGGCACGCAACAGTTTGGATGCTGAGATGCGACGGCTCTTGACACCGTGCAGATTGTGGCAACGTAGCCGAGATCGGTGTGGTGCCGCAGCAACGGAATGAGGAAGTAAGTAGGTGAACACCGGCCCTAGCCTGAGTTCGTAACGCGTTATGCTACAATAAGTTCGAATACGACCACCCGGTTCTGGAACGTCGGCCCGAGCCGGGCCGGATTTACGGCTCCATCCTTGAAGCGCTGATCGGCATCCCGCAGTCCTGGCGAACTTACTTCGGAAGCTTATACACGGATGCCAAGCGAACAGCTGCCCGATGTCCCTCCCATCGAGGGCCCAGAAGCTCAGAGTCCCCCGGATGCAGCCGAGCTCTCCGAATTCAATCAGCGCCTCGCCAGCTTTGGACTGGGTGAGACGCCGGACCCACTCCTCACCGCTGGTCCACCCCTGGCCAAACGACGGCCCACCTGAGCGCCTGAATGTGCCTTCGTGAGTCGCGTCACAGGTATGCCTCCAGGTGGGTATTAAGGTACTTTGAGGACCCCATGGCCTTCCAATCCGCGCGTTCAAGGAGAGTAGGGTTTGGTTCGCAGCTCCTCGCTTTGTCAGTCAGTCTCCGTCGAGCGCCGTCATGGAAATAGCGATGTCCGGCATTCGCAGTAGCAACCCCTCCATTCCTGCGGTCACAGGGCTCGAGACGCCTCTGGCGCGTCCCCACTTCCGGGACTGGAGTCGCGCCGAGTCTGCGGCGGAATCGCGCAGTCAGGAATGGATCCGTCGAGTCGTGAACCTGACCCTGGCGCTCATAGCGCTGGTCATCCTGCTGCCGGCCATCCTGCTGATTGGGCTCCTGGTCCGGGCTTCCTCCCGTGGCCCGGTGCTTTATACCCAGACTCGGGTCGGATTGGATCGCCGCAAGGAAGCGCGGAATTCGAGCAATCATCGTCGGGAACGGAACCTCGGAGGGCAACCCTTCACCATCTACAAGTTCCGCACGATGCGGGTGGATGCCGAGCACCACAGCGGCGCCGTCTGGGCTCAGCAGCAGGATCCCCGGGTGACCCCGGTCGGCCGGCTCCTGCGCCAGTACCGGCTCGATGAGCTCCCCCAG
>JAICPP010000161.1 GCA_025929805.1 Gemmatimonadales bacterium
GTCGTTCAGGACGGGGACGTCATGCTGTTCAGGTTTAGTAGTTGAACAGCGTGAAAAGTGAACAGTGAAAAGTGAACAGTGAAAAGTGAACAGGACCGGTTTCTATGCTGCGAGCCGCACCGGTTCCCTGTTTACTCTTCACTGTTCACGCTGTTATCTTCACCCCCCACATATCCCCTCCCCGGCGTGACACCACGTCCGGGGCAACCAGCACAGCGGAACGCCGCTGGGCCAGTCCAAAGGAAGGTGTCATGACCCGTCAGTACGAGGTGGTCTATATCTTCGACAGCGCGCTCGAAGAGGCCGCCATCAACGAGCGCCTTGCGCGCTTCCATGCCCTGATTCAGCAAGCTGGAGTGGAAGCTCCCCAGGTGAGCCACTGGGGCAAGCGGACTCTTGCCTACCCGGTCAAGAAGCACGAGACCGGCTACTACGTAGTGGCCAAGTTCGATGCAGCCGCCACTGCACTGCCGGAGTTCGAGCGGGCAATCAAGCTGGATGAAGGCGTCCTCCGTCATCTGGTAGTTGTGAGTGAGGGTGCTCAGCCGGTACCAGTCACCGCCGGGAAGACGGACGAGGAGGACGACGAATGAGACGGCCTCAAAAGACCTGCGCCATCTGTGAGTCAGGCGTGCGGGTCGTGGATTTCAAGGACGAGCGCACCTTGGCCCGTTTTCTCACCGAGCGCGGCAAGATTCTCCCCAGCCGCCTGTCCGGCACCTGCGCCCGTCATCAGCGGCAGCTCAGTACGGCGATCAAGCGCGCCAGGCAACTGGCACTGCTGCCCTACATCAAAGGATTCGGCGGCTGACAACAGGCGCGACGGGACCGGTGCGGCGCCACACCTGGGCACCGGTTCTCCTGCTCATCGGGTACCTGCTCTTCGCCCCACCAGTCTTGCTCTTTGGGCCACTTGCAGGGTTGCTCCTTCTGGCGCGCCCGCGCACCTCACGTGAGTGGCTGGTGCTCCTCGCCAGCGGCACCTGGTCCGCCCTGTGGCTGCACCAGGCGGGCGGTCTGGCGGGCCAGTTTGCCCGAGCCGGCGCCGTCCTGCTCACCGGCACGTATCTCGCCCTCACCGTATGGCGGCCATCGGCCCGTTTTTCCCGCGCCCTTACGACCACGGCGTTGGCGGGCTCGGCGCTCCTCGTGTGGATGTGGCACCTCGGCATCGGCTGGGTTGAGCTTCGGCAGGCGGTCGAGCAGGACCTCTGGAGCTCCAACCGAGCCCTCATCATGCGGCTCGGTGAAGCGGCCCCAGGAGCCAGCACCGCGGGCTTTCTGGGTGAGATGTCGGCCATGATTCGGACCATCGGTTCGTTCTACCCCGCCCTGCTCGCCCTGGCCAGCCTGGCGGGACTCAGTCTCGCCTGGGCCTGGCATTATCGGATAGCCCGACGGCCCCTCGGCCCTCCGCCGGCTGGCCTGGCCGCGTTCGAGTTCAGCGACCAGCTGGTGTGGGGGTGGGTCGTAGGACTGGCCCTCTGCCTCTTGCCGCTTCCAAAGACCTGGGGGGCGGTCGGAGTAAATCTTCTGATGGTGTGGTCCGTGCTCTACGCAGTTCGGGGACTCGCGGTGTTTTTCGTAGGATCCCGGCGGGTGCCCTTACCGGTTATCGCGACGGTTACCCTGGTCGCGATGTTTCTGCTGCCGTTCGTCGTTGGCGGGCTGACACTGCTAGGCCTGGCCGACACCTGGCTAGATTTCCGACGTCGGCTCACCGCGTCGGCTACCTGAGGGGAGATCCATGATCGAAGTAATACTCCGCGAAGACATCAAAACGCTGGGGCGGGCCGGTGAGATGGTCCGGGTAAAGCCTGGATATGCCAGGAATTATCTGCTGCCCAAGGGACTCGCCTACGAGGCCACGGAAGGGAACAAGAAGCGGGTCGCGGCGGAGACGAGGGTACACGCGGCGCGGAACCAGGCTGAACGGGCGGAGGCAGAGCGGGTCGCGGCCACGCTGAACGACGTCGTTCTGACGCTTACCGGAAAAGCCGGTGAAGAAGGGAAGCTGTTCGGCTCCATCACCTCCCAGGACATTGCCGACGCTCTCGCCCAGCAGGGACAAGCGGTCGAGCGCCGCCGGATCGAACTCGAGCATCCCATCAAGACCACCGGCACCCACAGTGTGACGGTCCGCCTCCACCCGGAGGTCCATGCCCAGCTTCGCGTCTCTGTCGTCCCTGCCTGACAAAGGGTCGATGGCAACGGGGATCACCTACGTCGATGGTCCCCGCCTCGCACGCGCAGTCTCCGCCGCTGCCGACTGGGTGGCGGCCGGCCGAGAAGAGATCAACCGGATCAATGTGTTTCCGGTTCCCGATGGAGACACCGGTACCAACTTCACTCTGACCCTCCGTGCCGTCCATGAAGCGGTCAAATCGATCGGCGACGCCCCGCTTCCGGAGACCGCCCGGACCATGGCTCGGGCTGCCGTGCTGGGCGCCCGAGGGAACTCCGGCATGATGCTCGCCCACTTTATGATGGGTTTCACCGAGGCCCTGGGTGACCGGACGATGGCGAGGGCCCCGGACATCGCGCGGGCGGTTCGGAACGGAGCCGACCGCCTGTATCAGTCGCTGGAGGATCCCCGCGAAGGAACCATCCTCACAGTTGCCCGTGATGCCGCCGCCGCCGCTGAGCCGATCGCCCAGCTGTCTCCCGATATCGGACAGTTCATGCGGTGTCTGTTGGAGGAAGGCGAGGCGGCACTGGCGCGAACTCCGGAGCTCATGCAGGTGCTGAAGGACGCTGGTGTGGTAGACGCCGGGGGGAAGGGCTTCGTTCGAATGCTGGAGGGCGTGGTCCGCTACATCAAAGGGGATCCCATTCTCCCGGCCGCCCCCGTGCCGGAGGGCGAGGATCGAGCTTACCTGCCGGCTGCCCTGGTTGATGTCGCGGCAGAACGCGATTTCCAGTACTGCACCGAGGTGCTGGTCAGGGGCGATCGGCTTCCATCGGCAAACGAAGTTCGCGCAGTCATGCACGGGTTCGGCGGTTCCACCGTGGTGGCAGTGACGGGTGACATTCTGAAGATCCATGTGCACACCGACACCCCGGAGGCCGTCTTTAGCTATGCAGCGCGCTGGGGTCGGATAGACGCCACCAAGGCCGAAGACATGCGAGCCCAGCACCGCCACCTGGCCCATGGAGAGCGGCGCCCAGTGGCGGTGGTGACCGACACCTCGGCCGACCTTCCAGACACCATCCTCGACCGGCATCGCATCGCGATGGTGCCGCTCCAGGTGGTATTCGGCGAGTCCACTTTCCGCGATAGAGTGGAGCTCCGGCCGGAGGAGTTTTATCGGAGGCTCAGAAGCTCGGCAGAGCTCCCGACTACCTCACAGCCGGCCCCCGCGGACTTCATCCAGGTCTTCCGAGGCGCGGGACAAGAGGCCGATGAGACGGTGGCCGTACTACTCGGATCGAGCCTGTCCGGCACATTTGCGGCAGCTCAGGCGGCCATCCGGGCAGATGGACTCGAGGGTATTCATCTGGTCGACAGCGGGTCGGCTTCGCTGGGAGTCGGTCTGCTCGCCTTGAGAGGAGCGGAGCTGGCCGAATCAGGATGGACCGGCGCGCGGATTGCAGCCGAGCTCCGCCGGATCCGGATACAATCGGGTATGCTTCTAACGGTGGATCACTATGACAACCTGCTCCGGTCAGGGCGGATTTCCCGGGCCAAAGCATGGTTGGCTGGGATGCTGGACGTGAAGCCGATTCTGTCCCTCGATCCCCACGGCAACGTGGTCCCGGTCGAACGGGTCCGCGGCCGGGAGAACGTCGAGGCTCGGATGCTGGCGGTGCTGGATCGGCGGCTGACACCGCGCCCGCGGGTGCTTCGGTTCGGGGTGGCGCATGCCGATGCTCCCGATGTGGCCCATCGAATCCAGGCCAGGCTGATCGAGAAGTATCGCCCGCGGGACTGTCTGGTGACTCTGGCAACCGGGGTCCTGGGCACCCACGTCGGGCCGGGTGCCTGGGGCATTTTTTATCAGGTCGAGGACGGCAAGACCTCTGAGCGAGGACTCGAATTGGATGATGCAGGACGCACCTGAGCACGAGACCGGAGCCCAGCCTCCCGAGGCGCTCCGGCTGGCTCTGAACGCGATACAGGATCTCAAGGGCAACCATCTAGTCGTACTGGATCTCCGCGGCCTGAACGACGCTACCGATTACTTCGTCATTGCCTCCGGCACGTCGGACGCTCACGTCCGGGGTATCGCGGAATCGGTCATGGAGAAGCTGGACCGGCGGGGACATCACACTCACCACGTTGAAGGATTGACGGGCGGGCGCTGGGTCTTGCTCGATTTCGTTGACTTCGTAATCCACCTGTTCCACCCGGAGACCCGCTCCTTCTACCAGCTCGAGCGGCTCTGGGATGATGCACCCGAGCTGCTCATCAGCTCTACCTAGATCGAGGTTGTTTATGCTTCGACGCGCGGTCCCGTCACTGTTCCTTCTCCTGCTCACGCCTGGTGTCCTTGGCGCGCAGTACTTCGGCCGGAACAAGGTCCAGTACAGCACCTTCGACTTCAAGATCATCCAGACCGAGCACTTCGACGTCTACTACTACGAGCGCGAGCGGGTGGCCGCAATGGATGCGGCCCGCATGGCGGAGCGGGGATATGCCCGCCTCTCGAAGGTGCTGAACCACGAGTTCCGGGAGCGGAAGCCGATCATCCTGTACGCCTCGCATTCCGACTTCCAGCAGACGAATGCCTTGGGCGAGCCACCCTCGGAGGGCACCCAGGGCGTCACCGACTTCCAGCGGAACCGGAACGTGCTTCCCTTCCCCGGCTCTTACGCCGAATTCGAGCACGTCCTGCAGCACGAGATGGCTCACCAGTTCCAGTACGACACGTGGTCACGGGGTCGGGCCGGGGCAGGCCTCGCGACGATCATCGCCATCAACCCGCCCCTCTGGTTCGCTGAAGGCATGGCCGAATACCTCTCCGTCGGTCCCATCCATGCCGAGACGGCCATGTGGCTCCGGGATGCATCGCTAGAGGGAACCTTGCCCACCATCGAGCAGATGACGCTCGATCCGTACAAGTACTTCCCCTATCGCTACGGTCATGCCCTCTGGTCCTACATCGGGGAGCGCTGGGGAGACGAGGCGGTGGGCGCCATCCTCAAGGGAACGCTGGCCGGCGGGATTGAGGGAGCGTTTCGCCGGACGATCGGCTTGAGTCTGGAGCAGCTCTCCAGCCAGTGGCGTGACGCGGTGCAGAAGAAATATCTGCCCGAGATCGGTGCCCGGCCCAAGGCTCGTGCGGTGGCCGACGAGCTGCTGACGGAAAAACGGTCGGACGGAACCTTGCACCTGGCTCCGGCGCTGTCGCCGGATGGATCGCAGATCGCCTACTTCAGCGAGAAGGACTTCTACTTCGTCGATCTCTACCTCGCAGACGGCACCACCGGAAAGGTGAAGCGGCGGATCCTCAAGTCCGGCGTCAGCAGTAATTACGAGACGTATCGCTTCATCAACTCCCAGGCCAATTGGTCACCCGATGGCAAGTACCTGGCGTTCGCCGCCAAGCGCGGGGCCCGCGACGACATCGTCATCGTAGATGTCGAACGCAACAAACAGGTCCAGCGGATCGAGCTCAAGTTGAGCGGCGTGACCACGCCCGCGTGGAGTCCGGATGGCCAGCAACTCGTTTTTACCGGCTACGACGGAGGCCTGAGCGATCTCTTCGTGGTAGCCCGGGACGGGAGCCGTCTCCGCCGGCTTACCCAGGACAAGTACGCCGACCTGCATCCGGTCTGGTCGCCCGATGGTCGCACCATCGCGTTCACCACCGATCGGGGCAGCGGAACCGATTTCAGGACGCTGGCCATCGGTAACATGCGGATAGCCGTGTACGATCTGGACACGGGCTCCATCCAGGTGCTCGATCAGATGGAGCAGGGCAAGAACGTGAGCCCGCAGTGGTCGCCCGATGGAAAATCCATTGCCTTCGTCTCCGACCGGAATGGCGTCAGCAACATCTTTCTGTATGAGCTGGGGGAAAATGCGCTATACCAGCTCACCGATTTCTACACTGGAAGCCAGGGAATCACCCCGTTGTCGCCGGTGCTCTCCTGGGCTCCCCAGGCAGACCGCCTCGCCTTCGTGTACTTCGAAAAGGGCAAGTACGACGTCTACACCCTGTCCAACCCCCGTGGATTGAAGCGGCAGCCCTACCGGCAGATCGTATCAGACAGCAGCGGGCTCCTTGCCAGCACTCGGCCGGCACCGGTGGATACCACCCGTTCGCTGCAAGTGCCCGAAGACGTTCGCCCCCACGTAGGTGAAGGCGGATCCATTTATCGCACCCCGCAGGGGTTCCGCTCGTCCAGTGAGGTCAATCGCTCGGGGGACACGACCCTGGTGCCTCCGCCAGTATCCATTGCGGCCCTACTGGACTCGGCCAGCTTCAGTCTGCCGGATACCAGTGAATTCAGCGTTAAGAATTATCGGGTGCGTTTCACGCCGGACTACGTCGCTCGCCCCTCCATTGGCTACGCCCGCGATAACTTCGGACGGGGGTTCTTTGGAGGGACCGCAGTTTCGCTGAGCGACATTCTGGGCAATCACCAGCTGGTCTTTGCCGGATACGTCAATGGACGAATCAGCGAAGCCCAGGTGCTGGCCGCGTACGCCAATTTGAGCCGCCGTATCAACTGGGTTACCGGGATCTCGCAGGAGCCGTACTACTTCTACGAGCCGAGCGAAATCCGGGTAAACGATCCCGTGCCCGGCCTGAATACGTTTGTCACCAATGTTCGCCGGTTGGTGGTTCGATCGGCGTTTGGGCAGGCGTACTATCCCCTCAGCCGGTTCCAGCGGATCGAAGGCAGCCTTCGGGTGGCCAACGTGGATGACGCGGTGCTCAGCATTCTGGAGCCGTACAATCCGGCTTCGGGGTTTGCTACCGAAGACCCTGTTCTCGAGACGAACAACCGGCCCGGTGTGAACTATTTCCAGCCATCAGCGGCGCTGGTGTTCGACAACTCGCTGTTCGGCTATACCGGCCCGTTCTATGGCCGTCGGTGGCGCCTGGATCTTGCCCAGACCCTGGGGGACTGGAGGTTCTCCCAGGTCACGGTCGACTATCGCCGCTATGACAAGATCGCGGGTCCGCTGGTCTTCTCCTCGCGCCTTCTCTACTTCGGTCGTATCGGGCGCGACGCGGACCGATTCCGGATTTTTGGGGGAAGCACCGACTTGATCCGGGGGAATACGTCCGGGTCCTACCGGCGGAACGAGTGTATCAACGCCGATGACGCAAACACCCAAACGGGTTGCGCCGAGCTGGACCGGTTGGTCGGGACCCAGATCGGGGTGGCGAGCGCAGAGATCCGATTCCCCATTCTGACCCCGGCTCTGGGCTTCGTGCCGCAAGGCTTCCCGCCCATCGAAGGGGCTCTCTTCTACGACATCGGCCTCGCCTGGGACCAGCGGTCCACGCTGCGCTGGAACCGGCAGCCAGGGGACGATCCCGTGCGGGTACGGACGCCCTTGCAGACCATCGGCGCATCGGTGCGAATGAATCTGTTCGGCTTCGCCATTGCGCGGCTCGATTATTCGATTCCCCAGGAGCGCTCTCGGGTGAAGGGACTCTGGACCTTCAGTTTAGGGCCGGCGTTCTAGAGAGGACGGGAAGGATGGGAAGGACGGGAAGGTTGCTGGAAAACCTTCCTGTCCTTCCCGTCCTTCCCGTCTTTCCCAACTTTCCCCTCCCCCGCTATCTTTCCCCCCCGTGAA
>JAICPP010000121.1 GCA_025929805.1 Gemmatimonadales bacterium
GGGTCGACGCCACTGGCCAGGAGACGATACGACTCTTCGAGGTGCGAGACCCCGGCGTGGAGCAGTGTCTGCTCAGTTATCGAGCCGAGCTCAAGACCGAAGGCCTAAAGGGCCGTGCCTTTCTCGAGATGTGGTGCCGCCTGCCCGGTGGAGGTGAGTTCTTCTCCAAGGGCCATCAGCAGGCGGTTTCGGGGACGGTCAACTGGGCCTCGTACGAGATCCCCTTCTTCCTGAAGAGGGGCCAGAGGCCGGACCTCCTCAAGCTCAACCTTGTGATCGAGGGGCAGGGCACGGTATGGCTCAGAAACATCGAACTGCTCCAGACTCCGCTTGTGTCGTGAAGAACAAGGTTCCGCGTCCGTCTAACGCGGATGCAGCCGACAGGCCAGAGGGGCTTGGGGCGCAACTCTGGCGGCGCCCTCCGGTGGCGCCCCGCGCCGCGCTCAACGGCTACGAAGCTGCCGCCCTGTGTGCCGAAGGCGTAGGGGAGGCAGCTCTCGGCGAATACGAGCCGTCGATCCATCTGATATCGTGACCACGCCGCTTCGCTGTCGAGGGAATGACGTGTACCTTCGCCTGGGTCTAGCGCTCTCGATTGTTGCCTCGTGGGCCTGCTCGCCATCCACTGGGAAGGCAAGAGCCCCCGACTGGCGACGAGTGCCTGTGACTCTCGAGCTGCGCCTGGCCCGAGGCGCACCGGCCCCCGGACTGGTGCCGGCGCCGGTGTACGGTCAGGCTCGAACGGTGTATCTCTACCCGGAAGCGGTGCTGGGTAACAGCGATATTGCCAGAGCTGAGGCTATCCAGACGAGAATAGGGAGGGGACTCATCCTCCAGGTCTGGCCCACGAGGGCAGGAGCCGCGCGGATGAAGGAAGTGACCGGGCGCCACGTCGGCGACAGTCTTGCGGTTCTGATCGATTCAGTGGTCGTGTCCGTTCCGATCATCCAGCAAGCCATGGGAGGCGACCCGAAGCTGCCGAGTGATATCGGAGTTCCGCTGGAGCCTGAGGAGGCCCAGCAACTGGCCGCCGCCGTGTCGAAGACCTGGCCTCACCGCTAGCCAACCCGCGTTTGACGTTGTGGTCACAGTTACTCAGTAGCGTGCTCTACCTCGGGCGGCGTGACAGCTGCCTCGTTCCTCTCGCCGGTTCGGATTCGGTAGACCTGGGCAACATCGAGCACAAAGATCTTGCCGTCACCCACCTCGCCGGTTCGCGCGCCCGCGAGGATGGCATCGACGGTCGGCTGGACAAACGGCTCCGACACTCCGATCTCCAGCCGGACCTTCTCCTGCAAATCCACCTTGACCGTGGTGCCACGGTAGGTCTCGACCCGCTCGGTCTCGCCTCCGTGGCCGAGGACGCGGGATACCGTGAGCCCCCGGACCTCACTCCGGTACAGCGCCTCGAGCACCTCGTTCAGCCGGTCGGGCCGGATGATGGCGACAATGAGCTTCATTCCTTCATCTCCTCAACTGGAGGCGACCTGCGGCCTCAGCGCGGGCACCGGCTCCGGAACCAGCGCCGTCTCGGGAGGAAGCAGGATCGAACCTTCGCCGCTGGCGTAGGCCTCCTCGCCATGCTGGCTCACATCCATGCCGATCCCTTCGGTGCGGGGCAGAGCTCGGAGCGACGTGACCAGAGCAAGTGCCTTCAGGATCACGAACGTCGTGACCGCAGTGTAGAGCGCTGCACTGACACAGCCGAGCGCCTGCAAACCCAGCTGTGAGAAATTGCCGTAGAGCAGACCGTCGCTGCCCCCCGAGTTCCAGGCCTTCTGCGCCAGCACGCCGGTGAGCAGGGCCCCGGTGAGCCCGCCCACCCCGTGCCCGGCGAACACGTCGAGCGAGTCGTCGATCCGGGTGCGAGAGCGCAGCGCGATGGCGAAGTAGCTCGGTAGTGTTGCAATGGCGCCGACCAGGAGAGCGCTACCCGGGCTCACGAACCCAGCCGCGGGTGTGATCGCCACTAGGCCGACCACAATGCCGGTCGCGGCTCCCACGGCCGTCGCTCGGCCGGTGCGGAAGTAGTCGAGCAGCGTCCAGGCGACCAGAGCCGCGGTGGGAGCGAGGAAGGTGTTGCTGAAAGCCAACCCGGCCAGGCCGTTCGCCGCGAGCGCACTGCCGCCATTGAAGCCGAACCACCCGAACCAGAGCAGGCCTGCGCCGAGCAGCGTAAACGGCACGTTGTGCGGCAGCACCGCCTGGCGGCCGTAGTCCTTCCGCGACCCCAGCACCAGAGCTGCGACCAACGCCGAGACGCCCGCGTTGATGTGCACGACCGTGCCGCCGGCGAAATCGAGCACGCCGCGCGACATCAGCCACCCGCCACCCCAGACCCAGTGTGCCACCGGTGCGTAAACCAACAGAGTCCAAAGCGCGATAAAGGCGA
This sequence comes from Gemmatimonadales bacterium, assembly GCA_025929805.1. Taxonomy (GTDB): domain Bacteria; phylum Gemmatimonadota; class Gemmatimonadetes; order Gemmatimonadales; family GWC2-71-9; genus CAVVWJ01. Next base: position 2,393 of record JAICPP010000121.1, read on the forward strand.
GGTAGGGTCCGAACCGCATTCGCTCCACTACCGCGCCCGATATCAAGGCGGCCGTGATGATGGCAAAGGTCGCCTGGTACGTCATGAACAGCACATGTGGAATGGTGCCCTTGGCCTCGGTGCCGACTCCCTGCAATCCCAGGTAGGTAAGGCCACCCAGCAAGGGACCACCTTCGCTGAACGCCAGGCTGTATCCGGCCACCGCCCAGGTCAGCCCGACTACGCCCAACGCCACAAAGCTCATCATCATGGTGTTGAGCGAGTTCTTGTTCCGCACCAGCCCACCATAGAAGAAGGCGAGTGCCGGCGTCATCAGCAGGACCAGCGCGGTGGCGACCAGGAGCCAGGCGGTGTCGGCGGGGTTTATCGATTGCACGTAAGCTCCGCTAGTAGTCAGAAGTCACGAGTCATGAGTCACGAGTCGCGCGCTACCGACTCGCGACCTCCTCACGCATCGTAATACAGGAAAAACTCAAACGGATGCGGCCGCAGGTTCACCGGCGCGATGTCTTTCGACCGTTTCATGTTGATCCAGGTCTCGAGCACATCGGGCGTGAACACATCTCCCTCCAGCAGGAACTGATGGTCGTTCTCCAAAGCGAGAACCGACTCGGCCAGACTCCCCGGCACCTGCTTGATCAGCGCCTTTCGCTCGTCATGGATCTCGTACAGATCTTCGTCGATCGGCGTGGGGGGCTCCAGCTTGCGCTTGATACCGTCCAGGCCGGCCATGAGCATTGCCGCAAAGGCCAGGTAGGGATTGGCCGTGGGATCCGGCGCTCTGAACTCGACCCGCTTCGCCTTGGGATTGCTCGAGTACATCGGGATGCGGCAAATCGCCGAGCGGTTGCGCGCCGAGTACATCAGGTTGACCGGTGCCTCGAAGCCGGGCACCAGACGACGGTAACTGTTCGTGGTGGGCGCGCAGAGCGCGAGCAGTGCCGGGGCATGCGCGATCAGGCCGCCTATGTAATGACGGGCCGTCTCGGAAATAAGCGCGTACCCATTCTCGTCGTAGAACAGGGGCTGGTCGCCTTTCCAGAGCGACTGGTGGACATGCATGCCGGAGCCGTTGTCACCGAACAGCGGCTTGGGCATGAACGTGGCCGTAAGCCCCAGGTTGTGGCAGACGTTCTTGACGATGTACTTGTAGACCAGGAGCCGGTCGGCCGTCTGCACCAGCGTGCCGTACCGGATATCGATCTCGGCCTGTCCCGCGGTGCCGACCTCGTGATGCTGCACCTCGACCGGTACACCCGCCTCGATCAGTGCGAGCATGATCTTGGATCGCACGTCCTGCAGCCGGTCCATCGGCGGAACCGGGAAATAGCCTTCCTTGTGGCGGGGGCGGTGACCCAGGTTTGCCGTTCCGTTCCGTCCCGAGTTCCAGACTCCCTCCTCGGAATCGATGTGGTAGTAACCCTCGTGGGCGTTCTGGTCGAAGCGCACCGAGTTGAAGATGAAGAACTCCGCCTCGGGCCCCCAACACGAGCTGGTGGCGATGCCGGTGGTCTTCAGGTATTCCTCGGCCTTGAACGCAATGAACCGTGGATCGCGCGAGTACGGCTCCAGCGTCAACGGATCGTAGATGTCGCAGGTGAGCGAGAGCGTCGGGACGGACAGTACCGGGTCCACGAAGGCGGTCGAGACGTCCGGGAGCAGCAGCATGTCGCTCTCGTTGATCGCCTGGAAACCGCGGATGGACGAACCGTCGAATCCTAGCCCTTCCCGAATCATTGCTTCATCCAGGGTAGAGGCCGGTATGGAGAAATGCTGCCAGGTACCCGGGAGGTCGCAGAACTTCACATCCACCACCTGGATCTTCTTCTCGCGGATGAGCTCCAACACCCGCTGCACATCGGTGCTGGTGGACTTACGGGTTGAAGCTGTGGGTCGGACGGTGGTCGCCATGGAGGTCTCGCGGATCGGGTTAGGGGCTCAGCTTCTCCAAAAGACGAAGCCCCCGCGGTTGAATCGTCGAACGCAGGGGCATCGGGTGAGCACAGAGACTACTCAGGCCAAGGTCCAAGCGGTTCGATCAGAGGGGGCCGCCGGTTTCGTTGAGCGGTGCTCCGCTCGGGAGGAACGGGATTGAAGCAGTCGGCGTAAAGCATGGGAAGCCCCGGGTTCGAAACGGTTTTCGCTAGGCTGGATTAGTATAGAGTCAGGTTTTATAGCTGTCAAGAGAATCGTGCAGAAACAGCACAAAACGCCTTGCACATTTGCAAAAACGAGCCCGAAAGCCGCAGACGTTAGGTCCATCGGTGTAGAAGATGCAAAATTCTTCGTTCAGGGTCGCCCTGGCTCGAGAACCGGCAAACCGCTGGGGCCGGCGTAGTTATGCTTTACAAGTGACCAACCCGTCGGTTGAAGTGCCGGTAGCCCGGTCGCGCAGGCGTCCCCCCAGGATCGCTCCCTCGCTGGTCGCTCTACTACTGGTGGCCGGTGTGGGGCTGGCCTGGTACCTCGTACGCCGACCCCGGCTGGTTTTCACCAACCAGCTGGCGGCTCCTATCTGGCTCGCGGTGGGACAGAATGAGCCGGTCTTGCTCACTCCCGGGACTAGTCTCACCCGGGACCTTTCGGGAAGTCGTTCGGTAGTGGTGCAGTGGAACTTGGCCCGGCCATTGTCGGCCGATGAACGCCCCATGGGCGAAGAGCTGCGCGGCTCGGTGGTGCTTACGAGGCCGGAAGGCAGGATGCTCCGGAGCGCAACCATCCGGAGCACCGGCGTGCCTTACTTCGCGCCCTTAGTGACGAACGCGACGGAAGGATTGTTGCGGCTCACGGTCAACGCCGGTCTGGAAGGAGCGGTCGACTGCGGCTGTGCCCTGCGGCCGGGGGCTCGTCGGGTTTTCGTGGGGTACTACCGACTATATCGGAACAGCACAGTTCGGGCGCGCGACGCCAGCGGGCGTAGCGCCACGTTCCAGGACCTCGGACCCAGCGTCAAGTCGAAAGACGGAACGGTTAGGCTGCGGTTCGAGAGTAAAGACTTTCGCTAGGAGTCAGGAGTCCGACTCCCGACTACTTCTTGGGCCGCTTCCGCCGGAGCTCCGCAATGGTCCCCGGCGTCACCGCGTCGAAGCCGAACTTTCCCCTGACCTTTTCGACGGCTTCAGTCAGATGCCGGAGCCGGATGCGCTCGGGCGGCTCGAACAGGTCTTCCTCCGCGGCGGTACCCAGGTTGGTCGCAGCAATCCCGATGAGACGAACGGCCCGATCCCGGTTGCGAACATCCGCGAAGGCGGCTCGAAACAGGGTGCGAACCGCGTGGTAGAGCTCGGCATCGAGGTCGGTAGCGATCTCGAGGGTTCGCCGCCGGGTCACCGTACGGAAGTCATCGTGGCGTAGCTTGAGGGTAACTGCCTTGGCCAGGATCTGCTCGTCCCGCAGCTGGGCGGCCACTCGGGCGGTCAGCAAGGCGAGGATCCTCTCCAGCCGCTCCGGGTCTCTCAGGTCCCGGGATAAGGTCGTCTCCCGGCTGACCGACTTGGGTAAGCGGTCCGCCCGGAGTACCGAGCCTCCCTGACCCTGAACCCGCAGCTTGAGTCCCCGTGCATCGGCACCGATCAGCCGGCCGAGGTCCTGCTCATCCATGGCCTGGACCTGGTACACGTCGGTCAGCCCGAGCTCGGCCCAGCGCTGGGCCGTCTTGGGCCCGACCCCGGGTAGGGCCGACAGCGGGAGACCCGCGAGAAATCCAAGCTCCCATCCAGCACGGACCTCCATCAGGCCGCGCGGCTTGGCGCAGTCCGAGGCCATCTTGGCGATCATCCGGTTGGGCCCGATGCCGATGCTTGCGTCCAGCCCGGTGCGCTGCTTGACCTGGTCTCTCAGCTCTTCGGCTACCGGAAGGAGGGAGACCGGGTACTGCCGCTCGGTTCCGCTGAAATCCAGGTAAGCCTCGTCCAGGGATGCCATGACTACGGTGGGTGAAAAGTCCTGGAGCACCGTGCGGACGGCGCGGGAAGCATCCCGATAGTGGGTAAAAGCCCCCTGGAAGAAGGTTGCCTGGGGGCAGAGGCGAACGGCTTCTGCTATGGGCATGCCGGCGTGGATTCCAAATCGGCGAGCGGCATGCGAGGCCGATTGGACCACCCCGCGTTGATCCCGGCGTCCCCCGACCACCAGCAGCTCGATATTCCGCAGCTCGGGGTGATACTGCCGGGACACCTCCACAAAGAAGGCGTCCAGATCGACATGGAGGAGGCGGGCCCACATGACGGAGCTTACACCAGCAGGATCGCCGTTGCCTTCAGTGAGCCGACGACCCGCACGCCCGGATGAAGGGCCATCTCTTCACTCGATGTGGTCGTGACGGAGGCGATCAGCGGGCGCCCGACGTCGAGATGAACGAGCGTGATGGGCCCCACCCGTTCCAGCCGAGCGACCGTGCCTTCCAGGTGATTGCGCGCTGAATCAGGGTGCGGGCTCAGGCTCAACACGATGTCTTCCGGTCGGATCACCGCATGCATTGGTCCTTCCCGCTCGGCAACAACATCCAGGGTGAGCCCCCCTCCTCGGAAGCGGCCTCGAAAGGCGAGCTCCCGATCATCGGACGGGGTGCGCTCGACCACCCCGGCGATGACATTGCCGGTCCCCACGAACCGGGCGACGAAGGCTGAATTGGGATAGCGGAACACTTGCTCAGGCGTGCCGCTCTGCGCGATGCGTCCTTCGGACAGCACGGCAACTAGGTCACCGAGGCGCAGAGCCTCGTCGAAGTCATGCGTCACCTGGAGCGTCGTGATCCCCTCCCGTTCATGCAGCCCACGCAACTCCCGGCGAAGTACCTGCCGGGTTGCCGCATCGACGGCCGCGAACGGCTCGTCGAGGAGCAGGATCGATGGTTTTGGAGCCAGGGCCCGGGCCAGGGCCACGCGTTGCTGCTCGCCTCCGCTGAGCCCCTGGACCGGCCGGTCGAGCAACGCGGTAATGGCGAGCATGTCGGCGAGCTCCAGCACCCGTTGAGCGCGACCTGCACCATCCACGGCGCCTTTGCTTCGGGCGATACCGTAGCCGATGTTGTCTCGCACGCTCAAGTGGGGAAACAGGTGGTACTGCTGGTATACGAAGCCCAGGCCACGCCGCTCCGGTGGCAGACCGGTTACATCGTCATTGTGCATGAACACGCGTCCTGCCTGGAGCCTGGCATGTCCCGCCACGGCCTCGAGCAGGGTGGTCTTGCCGGAGCCGGTTGGTCCGATAATGAGCGCATATCCACCCGGCGGCACCTCGAGCGAGATGTCGCGGAGATCAAAGTTGCCGACCCTGACGTGCAGACTGTCGAGCCTGATCACGCGCGCTCCTGCGGCTGGAGCACCCGCACCATGATGAAGACCGTCAGCGCCACGAGGAGGAGGATGACTGCGGCCGGAATGGCGGACTGAAGGCCGAACGCGGTAAACCGATCGAAGATGTAAATGCTCGCCACCTTCGGGTTGTAGGTGAGGATGACGATCGAACCGAACTCACTCACGCTACGAGCCCAGGCCAGGATCGAGGCGGCAAGGATCCCGCGACCGGCCAGGGGAAGGGTCACTCGGCGAAAGGCTCCCCAGCCGGTGTCGCCCAGGGTGCGGGCAACCCGCTCCAGCTGGGGGTCCACCGCTCGGAATGCCTCGCGGGCGCCGCTGACCAGGATCGGAGCAGACACGAACAGCATGGCGGCGACGATTCCGGGAACGTGACTCACAAACTCGAGGCCCAGATCGGCTAAGGCTCCACCCACCGGAGAACGCCGGCCGAGGAAGAGGAGGAGCGCAATCCCGGCCACCGGGTGAGGAATCACGACCGGAAGGTCGATAATACCTTGCACGATCCGGCGGCCGGGGAACGGCCGGCGGGCGAGCAGATACGCCAGGGGGATGCCCAACAAGGCTGCGAGGAAGGTCGCCATGCTCGCGGTAAGCACGGTGAGCGTGATGGACGCCTGCAGCTCGCTGTCCTGCAAGGCCTCGATCAGGCTCTGGGGGGACGACTCCCACAACAGCCGAAGCAGCGGCCCGACCACGAAGAGCACCAGGCAGGCACTGAGGCCGGCAAGCACGAGGCGGGACCAAAGTGAGCTGACCGGCATGGCAACCCTTGGCGAGAGCTCGCAGCGCGTCCTATCTTCGACGCACTCACTGACCCGAGATCAAGCCGATGATGAGCAAGACGATGCAGGACGCATTCAACGAGCAGATGAAGCAGGAATTCTACTCCTCGTACCTCTACCTCTCAATGTCGGCCTATTGTGATCTGGCAAACCTACCAGGGCTGGCGCATTGGATGCGGGCACAGGCGCGCGAGGAGGTGAACCACGCCATGAAGATCTTCGATCATCTGCTCGATAGGGCAGGACAGGTTCAGCTGCAGCCGATCGGCAAACCGCCCTCGACCTTCGGCTCGCCTCGAGAAGTCTTCGAGCAGGCGCATCGCCATGAGCAAGAGGTAACCGCGAGCATCAACAAGGTCTACGGCCTCGCCGTGGACGAGCGAGACTTTGCCAGCCGGGTCTTCCTGGATTGGTTCGTCCAGGAGCAGGTCGAGGAGGAAAAGACCAGCGCACTGCTGGCGGAACAGCTCAGGATGATCGGCGAGGACCGTCCCGGGCTCCTCATGCTGGACCGTGAGTTGGGGCAGAGTCGCAGCGGCGAGGTCAAGCAGCCCGTCCCTGAAACGTGAGGCGCTCAGGTCGGGCATCCGGGTGGCGAACCCACTTGCCGCCATCGATCGGCGTTGTTCAGTTTCCGGCCCTATGCACCGACCAGTTCGATGAGTGATTGGGGCGCCACACAGCGGGTGGCGGCCAGGGTGGTGCTGACCGAGGGGGTCGTTCTCGCGGGCGAGCTGCACCTCCTGGCCCGAACCACGTACCCGTCCGACAGCGAGAGCCCGCTCGAGATGCTCAATCGGGACGACCCTTTTTTTGCCTTGACACTGAGTGAGGGCGGGGTGGCCTTCGTATCCAAGGCTCAGGTGGCGGTGGTCTCCTGTCCCGA
>JAICPP010000338.1 GCA_025929805.1 Gemmatimonadales bacterium
AAGAGGTAGCGCTGATGACTTCTCCACCATTTGATGGCCTGCTCTACACACTCCTCGAACATATGACCAGCCCGGAAGAGGGCTTCACCGGGGCGATCACCCTCTTCCTGCCCGGCCAGCTTGTCGAGGGGACGCCGATCTCGGAGCAGGAGTTCCTGGATCGCTTCGCTGCGATGGGGGACCAAATGTACAACCAGTTTTCCAAGATCAGCGAGGTGGCCAAGCGAGACTACCGGACCCGCCAGGAGCGATTGCAGCGGGGAGAGGTGTCGTCGCAGGCGGAGCCGGCAGCAGTATCTACTGAGCCGCTGACCGAACTGCCCCTGACCTATGTCCACTTGAAGGATGCTCGGGTGCTCGGGGTCGGCAACGTGGAGATAATCCCGCTCTGGCGTGGCCGTCTCTCCGAAGTTATCGCCTGGAACCTTGGCTGGGACGTGGTAGAAGGCGAAGAGTACGGCGTTTATGCGACGTAAGCTGCGGGCGTGGGATGCGATGATCCGCGCGATTTTGCGTTACCCCGTGAGTCGCCCAATCCGGCGGGTAATCCCTCGCTGAATGTCGCGGATCTCCTCGATACCCAGGAGATGGAGCCCGCCAGCGTAGATGATCGCCCCGAGTCCCACCGGTAGTACCACCAGGGCAAGCCGCCCAATCAACCCCGGCGCGTCCTGGCCTGGGTGGAGCACGCTCTGGAGTACCATCACGGTGACATAGGTGGCGGCCGCCATCACCACACCGACCGTGAGCGCCGCCCATAGGGTGCGGGTGACCGTCCGGTCGCCGACTTGTCCTAAGGTCCGGCGCAGCAAGAACCACATCACGATCGCATGGAAAGTGAACTGGGCGGAGTTGGCTAGGACGAGCCCGGCCATTCCCAGTGGGCTGACCAGCGACAGGGCAACCAGCAGGTAGACTCCCACCGCCAGGACGCCGACGATGACCGGTGTTCGGGTATTCTGCCGCGCGTAGTAGGCGAAGATCAGCACCTGATCGAAGGCGGCAAAGAAAGTTCCCGGCAGGTAGGCAAGGAGCGCAATCCAAATTGCATGCGCACCCTGAAAATGAGTTTCTCCATGGAAGAAGAGGAGGCTAACCGCCGGCCAGGCTATCGCTGCCAGGCCGAATGTCGCCGGGACGACCAGCACGGTCACCATCTTGAGCCCATTGGAAAGGGTGCGCTGGAAGGCCGCCTCATCTTTGGCGGTGAAGTGCCGGGAGAGGGTCGGCAGCGCCGCTAGTGAGATCGCCGCCGCGACGATTCCGAGGATCATCTGGTTAAGCGCGGTTGCATAGCGCATCGCGCCGAGTGCATCCGCGCCGACGCCCCAGGCCAGGTTCCGATCGATCACCAACGCGATGGTATTGCCGATCAACCCGACCGAAATCGGGAGGTAGAGGGCCAGGATCCGGCGGATGGCTGGGTGGCGGAAGCCGAAGTTTAGCTGGGGCATCGCGTCACGAAGGCCGGAGAGTTGCAAGAGCGCCAGCAGCAGGGCGCCGATCAGGATGCCGATGACCAGGCTCTGGATCCCAACCGTCCGGCCAAGGGTCAGTGCGGCCGCCACGATCGCGGCGTTGCGTACCGCGAGCGCCAGAGCCGGGCGCGTGAAGCGCTGGAGCGCGTAGAGTGTGGACATAAGTATTGTCGAGAAGGCCAGCAGCAGGACGGTCGGCAGGATCATCCGCACCAGTTGCACCGTTAGCGCCACGATGGCTTCCCCGCGTGCCTCGGCGCCGCCACCGAGAGAGGTCATCACCGAGACGACGGCCGG